>NZ_JBIWYK010000047.1:0-11947 GCF_044752385.1 Allobosea sp. CER48
CGACGAGGCCCGCCATCTGCTCGAAGCGCAGCACGCCGTCGCGATCCCGGCCATGGCGCGCCAGCACGCAGGCCGTGCCGACATTGGGATGGCCGGCGAAGGGCATCTCGGCTGTGCGGTGGAAGATGCGGACGCGCGCGTCATTCGCCGGGTCTTCCGGCGGCAGGACGAAGGTCGTCTCGCTGTAGTTCATCTCCGCCGCGAGCGCCTGCATCTGGGCATCTGACAGCCCGCGCGCGTCGGTGAAGACCGCGAGCTGGTTGCCGCCGAAGGGCTTGTCGGTGAAGACGTCGACGGTCTCATAGGGATAGCTTGGCACGGCGGGCTCCCAAGGCAGCTCAGGCTCTGGCCATTCCTGCCAGCGGAGCGCGCCGAATGCCAATGAAGCGATGGAATGCGATCCATCACGCCGGCACGGGGCCGGCGCCGCTCACCACATGTCGAGGGCGACGCGGGCCTCGTCGGACATGCGCGACTGATCCCACGGCGGATCGAACGTCATGTTGACGGTGACGCTGGCAACGCCGTTGACGGTGCTGACCGCGTTCTCGACCCAGCCGGGCATTTCGCCGGCGACGGGGCAGCCCGGCGCGGTCAGCGTCATGTCGATGGTGACCTGCCGGTCATCGGCGATGTCGACGCGATAGATCAGGCCGAGTTCGTAGATGTCGGCCGGAATCTCTGGATCGTAGACCGTCTTCAGGGCCGCGACGATGTCGTCGGTCAGGCGGTCGATCTCCTCGGGCGGAAGCGACGCACCGGAGCCGACCTGCGGCTCGTTCGGCTTGAAGCCGTCTTCCTTCAACGCGATGGGCTCGGGGGTGGCCAAGGCTCAAGATCCTCGATTGTCAGGCGAACAGGTTTTCGGCCTTCCGCAGGGCTTCGACCAGCGCGTCCACTTCTTCCAGCGTATTGTAGAGGCCGAAAGAGGCGCGGCAGGTCGATGTCACCCCATATCGTGCCAAAAGCGGCATTGCGCAATGGGTACCCGCACGAACCGCCACGCCTGCCCGGTCGATCACGGTCGCGACGTCATGGGCGTGGGCGCCCTTCATCTCGAAAGCGACGATAGCGCCCTTCTCGCGGGCCTTTCCGAAGATGCGGATGGAATTCATCTCGCCGAGACGCTCCATCGCATAGGTGCCGAGCCTCGCCTCATGCGCCGCGATGTTCTCGCGGCCGAGCGCCATCATGTAGTCGAGCGCGACGCCGAGCCCGACCGCCTCGACGATCGCCGGCGTGCCGGCCTCGAAGCGATGCGGCGGATCGTTATAGGTCACCGTATCCTCGGTGACGGTGACGATCATCTCGCCGCCCCCCTCATAGGGCGGCAGCTTGTCGAGCCATTCCTTGCGGCCCCAGAGAATGCCCGAGCCGGTCGGCCCATAGGTCTTGTGGCCCGTAAAGGCATAGAAGTCGCAGCCGAGCGCCTGCACGTCGACGGGCAGGTGCACGGCCCCCTGGCTGCCGTCGACGACGAGCGGGATGCCATGCGCGCGGCAGATCTTCGCGACCTCCGCGATCGGCACGATCGTCCCGGTCGCGTTCGACATATGGGTAAGCGCCACGACCTTGGTGCGGGGCGTGACCAGCTTCTCGAATTCCTCGATGAGGAAATTGCCATCCTCATCGATCGGAGCCCATTTCAGCACGGCTCCATGGCGCTCGCGCCAATAGTGCCAGGGCACGATGTTGGAATGGTGCTCGAGGATCGACAGGATGATCTCGTCACCCTCGCCGAGGTTGAGATGGCGCCCGAGCGATGACGCCACCGTGTTCAGCGCCCCGGTCGAGGAGCGTGAGAAGATGATCTCTTCGAGATGCTTCGCATTGAGGAAGCGGCGCGCGCTTTCGCGTGCAGCTTCATAGGCTTCGGTCGAGGCGTTCGCGAGATAGTGCAGCCCGCGATGGACATTGGAATAGTCCTCGCGCATCAGCTTCGACATCGCCTCGATCACGGCCTCGGGCTTCTGCGCCGAGGCGGCATTGTCGAGATAGACGAGCGGCTTGCCGTAGACCTCGCGCGACAGGATCGGGAAATCCCGACGGACCGCCGCAACGTCATAGGGCTTCAGCACGGGCTGGCCGGTAACCGCGTTCATCGCGTCACGCCTTTCCGGAACCGGGCTGCCGGTCGGCGACGAGCGCGCCGGCATGCCCCCAATCCTCCCGCTCGATCTCCTGGATCACGATATGGGTATTCTGCGGGTTCTTGCCGAGCACCTTCACGAGCGTCTCGGTGAACTCCTTGACGATCTGCGCCTTCTGTTCGCGCGTCGCGCCCTTCGTGATCTGGAGATTGATGTACGGCATCAGACGGTGCTCACCTCGGAAGCGGCCTCGCGGGCCTTCAGCCAGGCCTCGACCTCGGCCATCACCAGATCGCGGACGTTGTCGTCGCCGATGAACTCGGCTGCCTCGCCGGCGAAGGCCTGCAGCACCAGCGCCTCGGCCAGCGGCCGCGGCAGGCCGCGCGCCATCAGGTAGAAGAGCTGGTCGCCGTCGATCTGGGCGACGGTCGCGCCGTGACCGCAGACGACGTCGTCTGCGAAGATCTCGAGCTCCGGCTTGTTGAACATGGTCGCGCCGTCGTTCAGCAGCAGCGCGTTGCTCTTCATGCTGCCATCGGTCTTCTGCGCGTGCTGGCGCACGACGACCTTGCCCTGGAACACGCCGGTCGACTCGCCACTCGCGATCGTCTTGAACAACTCGCGGCTGGTGCCGTGCGGAACCTCGTGGTCGACGATCAGCGTCACGTCCGCATGTTCGGCACCGCGAAGCAGGTTGACGCCGCGCAGGCCGACCTCGCTGTGCTCGCCGGCGAAGCGGACGAAATGCTGCTGACGCAGCGTGCCGGCCTTGGCGACGAAGGCGAAGGAATCGAACTTGGCATGGGCGCCGACGGTGGCGAGCAGGCTCTGCACCTGCACGCTGGCCGCAGCCTGGCGCGTCACGACGCGGACATGCTGGATCTCGCTCTCGTCGCCGGTTTCGAAGACGATGGCGCCGTTGATCTGCTGCGCGGCCGGGCCGGCTGCTTCGCTGAACTCGACGATCGTGCCCTTGGCGCCCTTCCCGGCCAGAACGACCGAGCGGTGGAACACCGCCCGCTCCTCCTCGCCGGAAGCGAGCGAAACGATCACGACGGGCTGCTCGAGCTCGACGCCTTCGGCGATCTCGATGAACACGCCGTCACGCATCAGCGCGGTGTTGAGCATCAGGCCGGTATCGTCGGCACCAACAGAAGGACCGGCGAGCACGCGCGTCAGATCCTCGCGCGGCGAGACCAGCGCATCGGCGAGCGACTGCACCGTGACACCCTCCGGGATGGCATCGAGGGTGGAGAGCTCCGGCGCGAAAGCGCCGTCGACCAGAACCAGACGCAAGCCGTCGAGCTTCAGCTCGCCCAGCCGTGCCTTCACCGGGGACGTGACCGCGATGGCACCGGCGAGCGGGCGCGCCTCGCGCAGCAGCGTCCGCAGGTCGGTGTAGCGCCAGGATTCCAGCCGGCGATGGGGCAGCCCCTTGGCCTCGAAGCCGGCGAAGGCGTCTTCGCGCAGCTTGCGCACGGCCGGGCCGCCCGGCAACTCGGCCTTGCTGTCCGCGTATTGCTGGATCAGCGTCTGCTCGGCCGCCGTCTTCAGCGGGGTGACGATGGCCATTACGCCGCCTCCCCATAGGACGCATAGCCGCTCTTCTCGAGTTCGAGCGCCAGTTCCTTGCCGCCGGTCTTCACGATCCGGCCCTTCGACATGACGTGGACCGTGTCCGGCACGATATGGTCGAGAAGGCGCTGATAGTGGGTGATGACGAGGAAGCCGCGGTTCTTGTCGCGCAGCGCATTGACGCCCTCGGCGACGATGCGAAGCGCATCGATGTCGAGGCCGGAATCGGTCTCGTCGAGGATGCACATGGATGGCGAAAGCAGAGCCATCTGAAGGATTTCCATGCGCTTCTTCTCACCACCGGAGAAGCCGACATTGAGGGGCCGGCGCAGCATGTCCTTGGCGATCCCGAGCTTGTCGGCGGCGGCGTTGACCTGCTTGATGAAGTCAGGCGTCAGCAGCTCGTCCTCGCCGCGGGCCTTGCGCTGGGCGTTCATCGCGGCCTTCAGGAACGTCATCGTGGCGACGCCCGGGATCTCCAGCGGGTACTGGAAGGCGAGGAAGATGCCGGCGGCGGCGCGGGCGTCGGCCTCCATCTCCAGCACGTTCTCGCCATTGAGCAGGATCTCGCCGTCCAGGACCTCATAGTCCTCCTTGCCAGCGATGACATAGGACAGGGTCGACTTGCCGGAGCCGTTCGGCCCCATGATCGCGGCCACCTCGCCGTCGTTCACGGTGAGGTTCAGGCCGTTCAGGATCTGCTTGTCCTCGTCGGCGATCTTGACGACCAGATTGCGAATTTCGAGCATGTTCGTGTCCAGTGTTCTGTCGCGTCGCGTCCGATCCGGTGCCGGACATCCACGACTCGAGCGTTCGAAAGGTTGATGCGGCTGGCCGGGGCGCGCCCGACCATGAGAGGGTCCTAGCCGACCGAGCCTTCCAGCGAGATCGTGATCAGCTTCTGCGCCTCGACGGCGAATTCCATCGGGAGCTGCTGCAGCACCTCCTTGACGAAGCCGTTGACGATCAGCGCCACCGCCTCCTCCTCGGAAAGGCCGCGCTGCTGGCAGTAGAAGAGCTGGTCCTCGCCGATCTTCGAGGTCGTGGCCTCGTGCTCGAAGATCGCGGTCGCGGTCTTGGCCTCGATGTACGGGATCGTGTGTGCGCCGCACTGGTCGCCGATCAGGAGCGAGTCGCAGTTGGTGAAGTTGCGGGCGCCCGTCGCCTTGCGATGGGCCGAGACCATGCCGCGATAGGTCGAGTCCGACTTCCCGGCCGCGATGCCCTTGGCGATGATCTTCGAGGTCGTGTTCTTGCCGAGATGCAGCATCTTGGTGCCGCTATCGACCTGCTGCATGCCGTTCGACACCGCGATCGAATAGAACTCGCCGCGCGAACCGTCGCCGCGCAGGATGCAGGACGGGTACTTCCAGGTGATCGCCGAGCCGGTCTCGACCTGCGTCCACGAGATCTTCGAGTTCTTGCCACGGCAGTCGCCGCGCTTGGTCACGAAGTTGTAGATGCCGCCCTTGCCCTCGGCGTCGCCGGGGAACCAGTTCTGCACGGTCGAGTACTTGATCTCGGCATCGTCGAGCGCGATCAGCTCGACCACCGCGGCATGGAGCTGGTTCTCATCGCGCTTCGGCGCCGTGCAGCCTTCGAGATAGCTGACATAGGCGCCCTCATCGGCGATGATCAGCGTGCGCTCGAACTGGCCGGTGTTCTGCTCATTGATGCGGAAATAGGTGGACAGCTCCATCGGGCAGCGCACGCCCTTCGGGATGTAGACGAAGGAGCCGTCGGTGAAGACCGCGCTGTTCAGCGTCGCGAAATAGTTGTCCGTCACCGGAACGACCGTCGCCAGGTACTTCTTCACCAGCTCGGGATGCTCCTGGATCGCCTCGGAGATCGAGCAGAAGATCACGCCGGCCTTGGCCAGCTCCTCCTTGAAGGTCGTCACCACCGAGACGGAATCGAACACCGCATCGACCGCCACGCGATTCTCCGGCGCCACGCCGGCCAGGATTTCCTGCTCGCGCAGGGGGATGCCGAGCTTCTTGTAGGTGTCGAGAATCGCCGGGTCGACCTCGTCGAGCGACTTCGGGGATGCGCCCTTCTTCGGCGCCGCGTAGTAGTACAGATCCTGATAGTCGATCGGCGGATACTGCACGCGCGACCATGCCGGTTCGGTCATGGTCTTCCAGCGACGGAAGGCATCGAGCCGCCACTCGAGCATCCATTCCGGCTCGTTCTTGCGCGCCGAGATATAGCGGACCGTGTCCTCGGTGAGGCCCTTGGCCGGCTTCTCGACCTCAAGCTCCGTCACGAAGCCGTATTTGTATTCGGTCACGTCGATGGACTTGACCTGATCGATGGTCTCCTGGACCGCTGCCATGTTCAGTCTCCAGTCGCGGGTTCAAGGCCCGCCGGTTCAGTTTCTTGTGTTGCGGAGCGCTTCAGGCGGCAGCCCGGGCGCTCTGATCGGTTTGCGCGGCCACGAGCTTGCCGTAGGCCGCGAGGAAAATTTCGATGTCCGCCTCGCAGGTGGTCCATCCAAGCGATGCCCGCAAGGCCCCTGCGCTCATGGCGGGGTCGATTTTCATCGCGTCCAGCACATGCGAGCGCTTGACCTTGCCTGACGAGCAGGCCGAGCCCGAGGACAGCGCAGCCCCCGCCAGATCGAGCTTGATGAGCAGTGTCTCGGCCTTGAGCGCAGGCGTCGCGAAGGCGCTGGTATTGGGCAGCCGCGGAGCCGTCCGGCCGAAGATGGTGGTCTCTGGCGAAAGCTTGGCCAGCCCCGCTTCCAGACTGTCGCGCAAATGCGCGAGACGCGCCGCCTCGCCGACCAGGAGCTTGCGTGCGACATCCGCCGCGGCGCCGAAGCCGATGATTCCCGGCAGGTTCTCGGTCCCTGCGCGCCAGCCGCGTTCCTGCCCGCCGCCTCGTAGGGGCTTGTCCGCCAGTTCGAGCGCCCCGGTGCGGAAGACGATGGCGCCGACGCCCTTTGGGCCGCCGATCTTGTGCGCGGACAGCGTCAGCACATCCGCGCCCAATGCCGTGATGTCGACGGCGATCTTCCCGGCCGCCTGTACGGCGTCGCTGTGCAGCAGGCTGCCGTGACGATGCGCGATCGCGGCCGCCTCGGCGATCGGCTGAATGACGCCAGTCTCGTTGTTGGCGAGATGGATCGAGACGAGCGCCCGCGCGCCCGGGCTTTCAGCGGCGAAACGCGCCAGCCGATCGTCGAGCCAGACGAGGTCGACCAGGCCGTCACGGTCGACGGGAATCGCCTCGACGGCCGCAACCGGGAAACGATGCCCGTCGCGTACGCAGGCGTGCTCGGTCGCACTGTGAAGCAGGAGGGTCGCAGGTGTGCGCACGCAATCGCGGCCGCCATCGCAATCCATCAGCCCGGGCGAGAGCACGGCGACATTCGCCTCCGTGCCGCCGCTGGTGAAGACGACGTTCGAGGCCCTGGCCCCGACGAGCCCCGCGACCTGCTCGCGCGCCCGTTCCATCGCGCCGCGCGCCGCCCGGCCTTCGCCATGGACGGAAGACGGATTCCCGGGCAGCGAAAGCGCATGCGCGACCGCCTCCACGGCCTCCGGCCGAACCGGGGTTGTGGCGTTGTGGTCGAGATAGGCGCGTCCCGCCGTCACGATCCTGCCTGCTCCATCCTCGTCATTGCTCGGCTCACTGATACGAAATGCTTGAAATCGCACCTGTGCGCCGTGCTATAGCCGCCCATCCGAACCGGCCGGAACGGTCGAAACGCGGCTCGCCTGAGCGATCCACCGTTTTGTTCTCGACTTGTTCACGGCTGTTAGAACTATTCTAAGCGCTCTTCATCTAGGGCGCGCATGGTGGCGCCGTCAAGGGTGGCCGGGTTTCGAGCAGGCATGCGCCCGCTTTCTGCCCGCCCTCGCCGGCGCTGCCGCAAGAGGCGGTGAGACGATGCCAGAGGTAATCTTCAACGGGCCCGCAGGTCGTATCGAGGGCCGGTACCAGCCCGCCAAGAAGCGGGGTGCGCCGCTTGCGATCATCCTGCACCCGCACCCGCAGTTTGGCGGGACGATGAACAACCAGATCGTCTACAACCTGTTCTACACCTTCGTGAACCGCGGCTTCTCGGCGCTGCGCTTCAACTTCCGCGGCGTCGGCCGCAGCCAGGGTCAGTTCGACCACGGCGCCGGCGAGCTCTCGGACGCGGCTGCCGCGCTCGACTGGATGCAGGCGCTCAACCCGGAGGCCAAGAGCTGCTGGATCTCCGGCGTCTCCTTCGGCGCCTGGATCGGCATGCAGCTTCTGATGCGCCGCCCGGAGATCGAGGGATTCCTGTCGATCGCGGCCATGGCGAACCGCTACGACTTCTCGTTCCTTGCGCCCTGCCCGTCCTCCGGCCTGTTCGTCCACGGCTCGGAAGACCGCGTCGCGCCGGTCAAGGAAGTCATGGCGGTGATCGAGAAGGTGAAGACCCAGAAGGGCATCCAGATCGAGCACGCGGTGGTCGAGGGCGCCAACCACTTCTTCGATGGCCGCGTCGAGCAGCTGATGGAGCAGGTCGGCGTCTATCTCGACCGCAAGGTCGGCCCCGAGATCATCAAGTCCGAGCAGGAACAGGCCTGACGCGGCCTGCCCCGGAGCCGCGCGCGTCAGCTTCGGCTCGAAGCCATGACGGGCAGCGTCATCTGCGCTGCCCGTGCCTCCGCCATGATCCAGTCGCGAAACAGCCTGATCTTGCGCTCGTTCCGGCGCTCCGGCGGATAGACGATCCAATAGGACCATTCGTCGGGCACCGCGTGCTCGACGGCGAGCACGAGCCGGCCCGCCGCGATGTCGTAGGCGAAGAGTTCCGGCACGGCCATCGCGACGCCGTGCCCGCGCATCGCCGCCTGGACGTTCATCGCCTGCATCTCCAGCGACATCGACCGCCCGCCCTGCCGGGGCATGTCGAGGCCGAGATCGGCAAACCAGTCCTTCCACGCGCCTCTTCAGCGCTGAGCAGCGGCGCCCGCAACAGGTCTGCCGGCGCGCGCAATTGCAGCCGCTCGCGCAGCTCGGGCGAACAAAGCGGCGCATAATGGCAATCGAACAGCTTGTCCGCCGCAACGCCAGGCCATGAGCCCGGGCCGTAGCGCAGGGCCAGGTCGACGGCCTCGGTCGTGAAATCGACGAGATGCTGCGACGTCCGCACGCGCACCGCAAATTGCGGGTTCTCGATCTGGAACTGTGCAAGCCGCGGCGACAGCCAGGTGATCGCGACCGTGTGGAGCGAGGAGATTGTCAGGACCATCTGGTTCTCCTCGCAGAGATCGCGGAACACCGTCCCGATATCGGCCAGGGCCTTCGACACCGGCCCGGCCAGTCTCTGGCCGATCGCCGTCAGCACGACTTGGCGCGGCTGGCGTACGAAGAGCGGCGCTCCGACGCGATCCTCCAGCAGCCTGATCTGATAGCTGACGGCGGCTTGCGTCATGCCGAGTTCCTCGGCGGCGCGGGTGAAGTTCTGATGGCGCGCGGCAGCCTCGAAGACACGGACCGCCGCAAGGGGCGGAAGCTTGGGCGGCGGCGGATGCGCAGGCATGAGGAAGCATAAGCCTGCTTTATGGCAGGTGACAATCTTCCGCTTTGTCGCCGCGCGCCGCCTGGCCCAGATTCCTCTCACTAGCAGGCGTTGTCGCCTGGATTTGCGGGGATCACACGATGGATTGCGCCTCCCATGCGGGGCCGCTGGAAACACCCGGCGGCTCCACCCTTCTGCACGGGCTGTTCGGGCTCTGGCAGCGCCGCGCGGCGACCGCGCGCACACAGCGCCGTCTGGCGGCACTGGACAGTCGTGCGCTCGGCGACCTCGGCCTCCGGCGCGATGCCATCGCGCCGCCGCACCCCCGCGACACTGCGGATATCTGGCTCAGTCGAATCCCCGGAGGAGACTGAGAGTGCTTTTGGCGCAAAAGCGGTTTCCACTTTTCGGTCCGATGCTCTAGACGACGGCGGAACGACATCCACAGATCGCAAGCCGCCATGACCACCTACAAGTCCGATTTCCTGCGCGTGCTCGACGAGCGCGGCCTCATCCATCAGGTCTCCGATGCGGAGGGCCTCGACGCTCTGTGCCGGCAGGGAACCCAGACTGCCTATGTCGGCTACGACGCGACCGCGACCAGCATCCACATCGGCAACCTGATCTCGCTGACGATGCTCTACTGGTTCCAGGAGACCGGCCACCGCCCGATCACGCTGATGGGCGGCGGCACCTCCATGGTGGGCGACCCGTCGTTCCGCGACGACCAGCGCAAGCTTCTCACGGTCGAGGAGATCGCGACCAATATCGAGAGCATCAAGCGCGTCTTTGGCCGCATCCTGCGTTATGGCGACGGGCCGACCGACGCGATGATGGCCAACAACGCCGACTGGCTGCTGAAGCTGAACTATGTCGAGTTCCTGCGCGATGTCGGCCGGCATTTCTCGGTCAACCGCATGCTGTCCTTCGACTCGGTGAAGCTCAGGCTCGACCGCGAGCAGTCGCTGTCCTTCCTCGAGTTCAACTACATGATCATGCAGGGCTACGACTTCACGGAGCTCAACCGCCGGTATGGCTGCCGCCTGCAGATGGGCGGCTCCGACCAGTGGGGCAACATCATCAACGGTGTCGATCTCTCGCACCGGATGGGCGGCCCGCAGCTCTACTGCCTGACGACGCCGCTGCTGACGACC
Source organism: Allobosea sp. CER48 (assembly GCF_044752385.1). Lineage (NCBI taxonomy): Bacteria > Pseudomonadati > Pseudomonadota > Alphaproteobacteria > Hyphomicrobiales > Alloboseaceae > Allobosea > Allobosea sp. CER48. Next base: position 10,323 of record NZ_JBIWYK010000047.1, read on the forward strand.
TCCTCCGGCGCCAAGATGGGCAAGACCGCAAATGGCGCGGTCTGGCTCAATGCCGACGTCTTCAGCCCCTATGATTTCTGGCAATATTTCCGCAACACCGAGGACGCCGATGTCGGGCGTTTCCTGAAGGTGTTCACGCGCCTGCCCATGGACGAGATCGCAAGGCTCGCGTCGCTGGGCGGTGCCGAGCTGAACGAGGCCAAGAAGATTCTCGCAACCGAAATCACCGCGATCGTCCATGGCCGCGAAGCGGCCGAGGCTGCCGCCGAGACCGCGCGCAAGACCTTCGAGGAAGGCGGTCTCGCGGCCGACCTGCCGAGCGTCGCGATCGCCCGCGCCGAGATCGAGCCGGGCGTCGGCGTACTGACCGCTTTCGTCAAGGCAGGGCTCGTGCCGTCGACCGGCGAAGCCCGTCGGCAGGTGAAGGCCGGTGGCCTGCGCGTCAACGATGTCGTCGTGGCGGATGAGCGTGCGCAGCTCGGCCTCGCCGACCTGTCGTCGGAAGGCGTGATCAAGCTCTCCTTCGGGAAGAAGAAGCACATCCTGCTGCGGCCGGAATAGGCCACAGCCGGCCGTTCAGCGCGGCGGCGCCTGGCCGGGCTGGACCGGGCGCTGCGCCGGCGCGCCGCCAAGCGGGTCGACGAAGCGGCGCAGGATGCCCGGCGCGATCGCCGAAAGCGGATTGATCGACATGGTCGGCGCGCTCGCCGGCCCCGAAATCCGGAAGTTCACCGCAAAGAGGCCGCCATACTGACTGCCGCCGCCCAGCAGAGTGCCGACGACCGGCACCTGCGCGAAGGCGTTGTTGAAGGCATAGCCCGGCACGAAGGTGCCGCCGATATCGACCCGGTCCCGGCCATAATCGACATGGCCCTGCAGCGTGAAGCCGACCTGCTGCCCCCAGATCACCATGTCCGAGATGTCGAGCCGGCTGGCCGTGCGGTTGAACTCCGCCTTGAGCTTGGTGAACGCGACCTCGGTGGTATCGATTCGCCGCTCCTCGGCGCGATCGCCCGAAAAGGCACTGGCTGACTGGGCACCGACCACGCGGCGCAATGCCGGCTCGTCACGGACCATGAAATTGCGGAACAACAGGTCGCCGCTCTGGTTCTCGCCCGGCCCCATGGTCAGGACGAGGTCGCCGCCATGCGCCTTGTTGTAGAGATCGAGGAACCGCAGCAGCGAGCCGCCATTCTCGGACTGGACGACGAGTTGCTCCCCAGGCCGGCCCTGCCGTGCCGATACGTCGGCCCGGCCAATCCGCCCCTGGAAATTCGCCGAGCGGACTTCGCCGCCGCGCCTGGCGAGCTTGAGGGTGCCGTTGGTGATGGCCTCATTGTTGAATCCGGTAAGGATCGGCACGTCGAGATCGATGTCGTAATCGGCGCCTTTCGCTCCGCCCTTGCCGTCGCCTTTGCTCGGCCCCGCCCCCTGGATATCCTTGATGAACGGACGCAGGTCGGCGACCGCGCCCCTCACCGTTAGCTTGGTCACGTTGCCGTCCCGCCTCGCATCGACCTTGAGATTATCGCCGGGCGAGATTCGGAATTGCGAAAGGCTCGCGGATTCCAGGCCATTCTGCTTGTTCAGCTCGAGGCGCCCCTTGATCAGGGCAGGAGCCGCGT
>NZ_JBIWYK010000048.1:0-11681 GCF_044752385.1 Allobosea sp. CER48
AGCCGCGCATTCAGTTCGTCGACGCTTGCGGCGGCGATCAGAACGTCGCTCGCGACCGTCAGGGCCGCATCATCCGCCGCATCTGCCAGTTCAACTGAACTGCGGCGCGGGCTCTGCCTCAGACGGCGACGCCGTGGAGATCATAGGCATCGGCGCGCTCGATCTTGACGGTGACGATGTCGCCGGGGCGCAAGGGCCGGCGGCTCGCGACATAGACATTGCCGTCGATCTCGGGCGCATCCCATTTCGAGCGGCCCTTGGCGACGGTCGGGCCGGCCTCGTCGATGATGACCTGGATGCGCTTTCCGACCCGGGCCTTGACGATGCGGGCAGAGATCTCCGCCTGCGCCTTCATGAAGCGGTGCCAGCGTGCCTCCTTCACCTCCTCGGGGACGAGGGCGAGGCCGAGGTCATTGGCCGGGGCGCCCTTGACCGGCTCGTATTTGAAGCAGCCGACGCGCTCCAGCTTCGCTTCCTTCAGCCAGTCGACGAGGATGTCCATGTCCTCCTCGGTCTCGCCGGGGAAACCGACGATGAAGGTCGAGCGGATGGCGAGGTCCGGGCAGATGTCGCGCCATTTGCGGATGCGGTCGAGCGTGCGGTCCTGGTGAGCCGGGCGCTTCATCGCCTTCAGCACGTTCGGAGAAGCGTGCTGGAACGGGATGTCGAGATAGGGCAGCACCAGCCCTTCCTGCATCAGCGGGATGACCTCGTCGACATGCGGGTAGGGATAGACATAGTGCAGGCGCACCCACATCCCCATCTGGCCGAGCTCCTTGGCGAGCTCGAAGAAGCGGGTGCGGACCTCGCGGTCCTTCCACATCGAGGGGGCATACTTGATGTCGAGGCCGTATGCGCTGGTGTCCTGCGAAATGGCCAGCAGCTCCTTCACGCCGGCCTTGGCCAGCTTCTCGGCCTCGCGAAGCACGTCGCCGATCGGCCGCGAGACGAGATCGCCGCGCAGCTTCGGGATGATGCAGAAGGTGCAGCGGTTGTTGCAACCCTCTGAAATCTTGAGATAGGCGTAGTGCCGCGGCGTGAGCTTCACGCCCTGGTCGGGCACGAGGTCGACGAAGGGGTCGTGCTTCGGCGGCACCGCCTGGTGCACGGCCGAGACGACGCTCTCATAGGCCTGCGGGCCGGTGATCGCGAGCACGTTCGGGAAGACGTCGCGGATCTGCTCGGGCTCGGCGCCCATGCAGCCGGTGACGATGACCTTGCCGTTCTCGGCCATGGCCGAGCCGATCGCCTCCAGCGACTCCGCCTTGGCGGAATCGAGGAAGCCGCAGGTGTTGACGATGACGAGGTCGGCGCCGGCATGGCTCTTGGAGAGCTCGTAGCCCTCCGAGCGCAGCGAGGTGATGATCCGCTCGGAATCGACGAGCGCCTTGGGGCAGCCCAGCGAAACGAAGGAGATTTTCGGCGCGACGGCGTTCATCGGCTGATGGCTCGGTCCATGATGTCAGGAAGCACCCGCGCGTCGCGGCGCGCGATTGGCGCTTCCTTTGAACCGTTTCAGCCTGTTTGGCAATCCGCGAGCGTGTCAGGCAGCCTGGCCCGTGGCGACCGGGCGTTCCGGGTCCTGCGTCCAGTCGGTCATCGAGCCGTCGTAAAGCGCAACCTCGTCGCGGCCGAGAACCTCGGACAGGACGAACCAGTTCGCCGCGGCGGAATGGCCGGTGTTGCAGTAGGAGACGACGGGCCCCTCCGGCACGCCAGCGAACAGCTTCTCCAGATCGCCCGGCGCCTTCAGCTTGCCGCTGCCGGGCTCGAAGGCACCGGCATAGTCGCGCTGGATGGCGCCCGGGATATGGCCGGCCCGCGTCGCTTCCGCAGACTTCTCCCGCCCCTCGAAATAGCTCGGCCCGCGCGCATCGACGAGGCTCGCCTGCTTGCTGCGCTGGGCGACGAGGGTGGCGTCGGCCGTGCTGCGCAGTTGCTGCTGGGCCACGACCGGGTAGGGCGAGGTGCTCTTCGGCGCCGCCGGGCCACGCTCGACCGGTCGCTTTGGATCGGCCGTCCAGCCTTTGAAACCGCCGTCGAGAATGGCCTGCTGGCCGTGGCCGATGAACTTCAGCGTCCAGTAGACCCGTGCCGCCGCCGCGAAGTCGGTCGCGGCGGTCCCGGCCGGTACGATGACGACGTCGTCATGCGGCTTGATGCCGAGCCGCCCGGCAAGCGCGGCGAGATGGTCGAGCGAGGGCAGCATGCCCGGCGCATTGCCGATCCGCGCCCGCCAGCCGTCGGCGGCATAGTCGGAATGGACGGCGCCGGGGATATGCCCGGCCTCGAACACATCCCTGCCGCCATCGGCGGCGGTGCGGATGTCGATGACGACGAGATTCGCGTCGCCCAGCCGCGCGGCAAGCGCTTCCGGCGAAATCAGCCCTGCGAATTCAGCCTTGCTCATTCGGCAGCCTCCTTGTGCAGTTCGTCGATCACCTCGAGGCTGTAGCTCATCTCGGCCGTTGCCCCGAGCATGATCGAAGCCGAGCAGTATTTTTCCTTCGACAATGTGACGGCCCGCTCGGCCTTGGCGTGCGACAGCCCCTTGCCGGTGATGCGGTAGGCGAGGTGGATCTTGGTGAAGACCTTGGGATCGGTCGTGGCGCGCTCGGCTTCGACATCGACCTCGCATCCGGTGATGTTTTCGCGACCCTTCTTGATCATCCCGACGACATCGAATGCCGTGCAGCCGGCGAGCCCGATCAGCAGCATCTCCATCGGCCGGATGCCGAGATTGCGCCCGCCATATTCGGGCGCGCCGTCCATGATCATCGCGTGCCCGCTGCCGGACTCGCCCATGAAGGCCATGCCATCAACCCATTTCGCGCGTGCTTTCATCGCGATCTCCTGTCCGGATCGAGCACCGGCGGCGAAGCGCCGGCCGGAATCGTCCGGGAGGCTATGGCATCGGGCCGAAAAGAGGAAACCGGTTTTCGGCGTCCTCCGGTGTGCGGAAGGGCGGTATCAGGCGGCGGCGAACAGGTTGCCATGTGCGATCCGCAGCCGGACCCGCTCGCCGATCGCTGGCGCGACCTGGCTCGCAAGATCGACGTCGAGGCGCTTCTTCAGCCCCTCGACCGCCACTTCAGCCCGGCGCAGGGGCCCGTTGCGGCGCAGGTGCTCGACCACGCCGGGCAGGGCGAGCGGGGTCTCGTCGACGATGCGCAGATGCTGCGGCCGGACATAGAGCGAGGCCGGGCCGCCCTGGTTCTGCGACAATCCGCCCAGCACCGGCCGGTCGCCGAAAAAGGCCTGGCTGCCGACGACCTTCACCGGCAGCTTGTTCACCTCGCCGAGGAACTCGCAGATGAACGGCGTCGCGGGATGATCGTAGACATCGTCGGCGGAGCCCACCTGCTCGATGCGTCCCTCGTTCAGGATCGCCACGCGGTCGGCGAGTTCCAGCGCCTCTTCCTGGTCGTGCGTGACGAAGACGGTGGTGTGGCCGGTGCGGCCGTGCAGCTCGCGCAGCCAGGCGCGCAGGTCCTTGCGCACCTTGGCATCGAGTGCGCCGAACGGCTCGTCTAGCAGCAGCACGCGCGGCTCGATGGCGAGCGCGCGCGCCAGTGCCACGCGCTGGCGCTGCCCGCCCGAGAGCTGGCTTGGATAGCGCTTTTCCAGGCCCGGAAGCTGAACCAGTTCCAGCAAGCCGCTGACGCGCTTGCGGATCTCGTCGTTGCCCGGGCGCTCGTGGCGCGGCCGGGACCTCAGCCCGAAGGCGATGTTCTCGCCGACGTTCATCGTTTTGAACAGCGCATATTGCTGGAAGACGAAGCCAATGCGCCTATCGCGAAGCGAAAGGTCCCGCGTATCGGTCTCGCCGAACAGGACGCGGCCGCGATCGGCCTGCTCCAGCCCCGCGATCAGCCGGAGCAGGGTGGTCTTGCCCGAGCCCGACGGTCCGAGCAGCGCGACCAGTTCGCCCGGCTGAATATCGAGCGAAACGCCCCGAAGCGCGGCGAAATTGTCGAAACGCTTCTCGATGGTCTCGATGGTGACGGCGACCGACATGGCCCAGCTCCTTGGGTCAGTGGCGGCGGCTGGCGGCGATCGCATCGCCGTAGCGCCATTCCAGCAGGGTCTTGAGCACGAGGGTGACGAGGGCGAGCCCCGCCAAAAGCGAGGCCACCGCAAAGGCCGCCGCTCCCATGTACTCATTGTAGAGGATTTCGATGTGCAGCGGCATGGTGTTGGTCAGGCCGCGGATCTTGCCCGATACGACCGCGACGGCGCCGAATTCGCCCATCGCGCGGGCGTTGCAGAGCAGCACGCCGTAGAACAGGCTCCACTTCACGTTCGGCAGCGTAACCGAGAAGAACACGCGCCAGGGCGAGGCGCCGAGCGTCAGCGCCGCTTCCTCGTCGGCCGAGCCGAGCGACTGCATATGCGGGATCAGCTCGCGCGCCACGAAGGGGAAGGTGACGAACACCGTGGCAAGGATCAGCCCGGGCAGGGCGAAGACGATCTTCAGGTTGTTGGCCTGCAGCCATGGCCCGAAATAGCCTTGCGCACCGAAGAGCAGCACGAAGACGAGGCCGGAGATCACCGGCGATACCGAGAAGGGCAGGTCGATCAGGCTGATCAGCAGGTTCTTGCCTGTGAATTCGAACTTTGCGATGGCCCAGGCCGCCGCGATGCCGACGACGATGTTGAAGGGGACCGCGATCGCCGCGACGGTGAGCGTCAGCCGGATCGCGGCGAGCGCATCGGGTTCGGTGATGGCGGCGCGATAGGCCTCCCAGCCCTTGGCGCCGGCCTCGACGAAGACCGTGAGGAGCGGCAGCAGCAGGAAGAGCAGCAGGAAGGCGAGCGAGATCGCGATCAGCGCGATCTGCATGCCGAGGCTCTCGCCCCGCGCGCGGCTGGAGCTGCGAGGCGGCTCTGCGGCGATGGCGGCGGGCAGGGTGGCGTCAGACATCGCCGAACCTCCGCCGGGCACGGGCCTGGATCAGGTTGCCGGCGAGGATCAGCGCAAACGAGATCAGCAGCATCATCGTCGCGACCACGGCCGCGCCGGCATAGTCGAATTGCTCCAGCCGGATCACGATCAGCAGCGGGGCGATCTCGGAGATCATCGGCACGTTGCCTGCGATGAAGATCACCGAGCCGTACTCGCCGACGGCCCGTGCGAAGGCGAGCACGAAGCCGGTCAGCAGCGCTGGCGCGACCTGTGGCAGGATCACCCGGAAGATCGTCCTGGAGCGGCTGGCACCGAGCAGGGCCGCGGCCTCCTCTACATCGCTCTGCAGCTCCTCCAGCACCGGCTGCACCGTGCGGACGACGAAGGGCAGGCCGATGAAGATCAGAGCCACCATCACGCCGAGGGGGGTATAGGCGACCTTGCCGTCGAAGCCGAGGGAGAGGCCGGTGAAGGGGATATCGAGCCTGAAGGCGAGCGGCGCGAGCAGCGAGCCGACCCAGCCGTTCGGCGCGTAGATTGCCGCGAGCGAAATGCCGGCTACCGCCGTGGGCAAGGCAAAGGGCAGGTCGACGGCCGCATCGATCAGGCGCCGGCCAGGAAACGTGTAGCGCACCAGCACCCAGGCCAGGATCAGCCCGAAGACGGCGTTGACGAGCGCGGCGAACAAGGCCGCCGTGAAGGAGAGCTTGAGGGCGGCGAGCGTGCGCGGTGACGTCGCCACCGCCCAGATATCCGAGGGGCCGGCGCTGGCTGCCTTGAGGAACAGGGCAGCCAGCGGGATCAGCACGATCAGCGACAATGCCGTGACGGTGATGCCGAGAGCCAGCCCGAAGCCGGGCAGGATGCTGGGTTCGCGCCATCGGAAGGTCGTTGTCGCCGTCATGAATGCGAACCCTTCAGCGTGCCGGCTTGTAGAGCTGGTCGAAGGTGCCGCCATCGCCGAAATGGGTCGGCTGCGCCTTCTTCCAGCCACCGAAGACGTCGTCGATCGTCACCAGCTCGACCTTCGGGAAATTGGCGACGTCCTTGCCGTCGGCGGCCTCGGGATTGCGCGGGCGGTAGAAGTTCTTTGCGATGATCGCCTGCGCCTTCGGGCTGTAGAGGAAGTCGAGATAGGCCTGCGCCGGCTCGCGGGTCTTCTTGGCGTCGACATTGGCATCGACCAGCGCGACCGGCGGCTCGGCCAGGATCGACAGGCTCGGCACCACGATGTCGAACTTGTCGGCGCCGAACTCCTTCAGGGCGAGGAAGGCCTCGTTCTCCCAGGACAGGAAGACGTCGCCGATGCCGCGCTGGGTGAAGGTCGTGGTCGCGCCGCGGGCGCCGGTGTCGAGCACCGGGACATTGGCGAGCAGCTTGCCGATATAGTCGCGCACCTTCGCCTCGTCCTTGTTGAAGGCCTTCTCGGCATAGGCCCAGGCGGCGAGGTAATTCCAGCGCGCTCCGCCCGAGGTCTTCGGGTTCGGCGTGATGATCTGGACGCCGGGTTTCACCAGGTCGCCCCAGTCCTTGATCGCCTTCGGGTTGCCCTTGCGGACGAGGAACACGATGGTCGAGGTGTAGGGCGAGGAATTGTGCGGCAGGCGCTTCTGCCAGTCGAGCGGCAGCTTCTTCGAGCGTTCGGCGATGGCGTCGATGTCGCCGGCCAGCGCCAGCGTCACCACATCGGCGTTGAGCCCGTCGATGACGGTACGGGCCTGCGCGCCGGAGCCGCCATGCGACTGGCGGATCGTGCCGATCTTCCTGTCGGGGTTCTTGGCGTTCCACTCGGCGATGAAGGCCGCGTTGATGTCGCGATAGAGTTCGCGGGTGGGGTCGTAGGAAACGTTGAGGAGCTCGGTCTGGGCGCGGGCGCCGGCGACGACGCCGAAGCAGAGTGTGAAGGCTCCCAGAACAAGCCCTGCCCGGAGGAGGCGGCGAAACACGGGTCGCGTCATGTCAGGGCTCCGTTGCGTTCACGGCGATGCTCGGGTCAAGCTTCGATCCGTTCTTAAAAACAAACGAAACGTACTGAATCGTAGGCCTTGTCTCAATGACCTCCGGCAATGTGCGCTTTCCAAACTTGGGCGCTGGAGGAGAAAACGCATCTCCCGCGACCTCGTTCCCGCCTGCGGGCGAAGCCGGCCGGCATCACGCGCTGCGGCGGTCCTGGGTCTGCTCGGCGTCGGCCAGGGCCGGGCCGAAAGCGTGGCCGAGCAGGACGAGCACCGGGCCGCTTGCCGGCAGTTCGCCGAGCCGCTCGGGCAGCGTCGCGATCGTCGCGGCGACGCGCGCCTCGTCCGGCCGCGTGGCGGCGAGCACGGCCACGGCCGGCGTCTGCGGGTCGAGCCCGGCGGCGATGGCGCGCTCGCGGAAGCCGGGCAGGGTTGCCCGGGCCATGTAGATCACGGTCGAGGCCGCCGGGTCGGCCATGGCGCGCCAGTCCAGATCATCGGGCAGGTCGCCCTTGCGCGAGTGGCCGGTGACGAATTGCAGACGCCGCGCATGGTCGCGATGGGTCAGGGACAGGCCGAGCGAGGCGGCGGCGCCCTGCGCGGCGGAGATGCCGGGCACGATGGCGACAGGGATGCCGGCGTCCTGGCAGGCCTCGATCTCCTCGCCTGCGCGGCCGAAGATGCCGGGATCGCCTCCCTTCAGGCGCACGACATGTTTGCCCTGTGCCGCCAGCGAGACGATCAGCGCATTGATGTCGCCCTGCTTTACCGAGGGGCCGTAGCCGGTCTTGCCGACCAGCATGCGCTTCGCCTCGCGCCGCGCCAGTTCGAGCACGCCGGGCGAGACGAGGTCGTCATAGAGGATGATGTCGGCGCTCTGCAGCGCGCGGATCGCCTTCAGCGTCAGCAGCTCCGGGTCGCCCGGGCCGGCGCCGACCAGCGTGACGCGGCCTTTTCCGTCATGCGCGGCTTCGATCTGTGCGAGGCGCGCGAACAGTTCCGCCTCGTCCTGCGGGCCCGGAATGCGTTCCGGATCGGCCATCGCCTTGCCGGCGAAGAGCTCCCAGAAGGCGCGCCGCAGTGCGAACGGCAGCTCGCGTGCCTGGACGGCGGGGCGCCAGTCCGCGGCCGCCTGCGCCCAGTTCTTCAGCCCCGCCGGCAGCAGCGCCTCGATCTTGGTGCGGATCGCCTGGCCGAACACCGGGGCGGCGCCATCGGTGGAGACGGCCACGATCAGGGGCGAGCGGTTGACCAGCGCGCCGAAGGCGAAGTCGCAATAGTCCGGCTTGTCGACGATGTTGACGGGCACCCCGGCCTGTCGAGCGGCCGCAACGAAGGCACGGACCGCATCGGCGTCATCGAGGTCGGCCACGGCGATCGCCGCGTCGGTGAGGTCATCGGCCTGCCAGGCACGGCCGTGAACATGCACGCGGCCGCGGGCCTCGCTCTGCGCCAGCCCGGCGAACAGCCTGGATTCTGTATCCGCGAAAACATGCAGCTCCGCCCCGGCGGCCGCCAGCAGTTCCGCCTTCCACAGTGCCCCTTCGGTCGCGCCGGCGAGCACGACCTTGCGCCCGTCCAGCTTGTGGAAGAGCGGCAGCGTCGCCAGCGGCTCGATACGGGCCGCGGTGGATTCGGGCTGTCTGTCGGTCATTGCGTCGTCGCTACGGCCTTCTCATCTGCCGCTCTGCGCTCGTTGCCCGCCGGTGGCGTCAGCAGCCACAGCGCGGCCAGTGCCAGGATGATAAGGCGAAAGCAAAGATCGAACCAGCGGCCGCGTGCCTCGCTGCTGGGCTCGGAGGGAAGCAGGGCCTCGAGCTCCGCGTTCAGGTCGTCCTCATCGACCGCCGCGGCGGCGCGGGAACGTTCGAGCGGGCCTTGTACTGCGGTCGAGATCGCCATGTTCACTCCGCCGCGATGGGCGCCGTGGCTCTCGCCACCCGGCGCTGGTCGAGGATGTTGCTTCCGGGCCCGCCATAGCCGCGCTGGTAGGTCGCGCTGAACGATTCCCGCGCATGCAGCCATTGCGGCACCGGTTGGCGCGCCGCACTCGCCTCCGGCAGCTCGATCGTGTCGAAGCCGCAGGAAAGGGCGTAGGCGAACTGATCGGCGATCAGCGGGCCGCTTGCCCGGATTTCGCCGGTGAAGCCCGCCCGCCGGATCTGACGGGCGAGGCTGAAGCCGCGCCCGTCCGAATAGGCGGGAAAGGCGATCGCGACGAGCGCGAGCTGCGGCAGGAAGGGCGCGAGCGCGGCGAAGGGCACGGAGTTGGGCAGGATGACGCCGATCCGCTGATCCGGAGTCTGCGCCGCGAGCGCCTCCGCCAGGGCTTCCCAGGGCACCAGCGCCGCGGGGATGTTGCCCGTCGCCGCGCCTTCGCTGCGGGTCCAGCGCTCCTCGGCGCTTCCGTTCCGGTCAAGCAGCGGCACGGGCGGCCTCCTGGAATGCGGCCTTGAAGGGCCCGAGGCCGATACGGCGGACGTTGTCGATGAAGCTTTCGCCATCGCTGCGCTCGGCCAGATAGACGGAGACGATCCGCTCGATCGCATCCGGCACCTCCTCGGCGGCGAGGCCGGGGCCGAGGATTTCGCCGATCGCCGCGTTCTCGGTGGCGTCCCCGCCGAGCGTGATCTGGTAGGATTCGATGCCGCGCTTCTCCAGGCCGAGAATGCCGATATGGCCGACATGGTGGTGGCCGCAGGCATTGATGCAGCCGGAGATCTTGATGCCGAGCGGGCCGATCTCGCGCTGGCGCGTTTCATCCGCGAAGCGGCTCTGGATCGCCTGCGCGATCGGGATCGAGCGCGCCGTGGCGAGCGCGCAATAGTCGAGGCCGGGGCAGGAGATGATGTCGGTGACGAGGCCGACATTCGCCGTCGCCAGGCCGGCGTCCCCGAGCCGCTGCCAGATCGCGAGCAGGTCGCGCTGGCGCACATGCGGCAGCACGAGGTTCTGCGCATGGGTCACACGCAGCTCGTCGAAGGAGTAGCGTTCGGCGAGATCGGCGACGAGGCGCATCTGATCGCTGGTCGCATCGCCCGGCGCCTGGCCCGGCGGCTTCAGCGAGATCGTCAGCGCGGCGTATCCCGGTACCTTGTGCGGCGCCGTGTTGACCTCGACCCAGCGGGCGAAGGCGGGGTTTGTCGCCTTGGCCGCTTCGAGCGTGTTGCTCACGGCCGGCAAGGTCTCGTAGCGCGGCGGCGCGAAATAGGCGGCGATGCGCGCGACCTCTTCCGGGTCGGCGTTGATCGAGGGGCCGTCGAGCTCGGCGAATTCGGCCTCGACGCGGCGGGTGAATTCCTCGGCGCCGATCTCGTGGACGAGGATCTTGACGCGTGCCTTGTACTTGTTGTCCCGCCGGCCCTCGAGATTGTAGACGCGCATGATCGCCTCGAGATAGGCGAGCAGGTCCTGCTTCGGCAGGAATTCGCGCACCACCTTGCCGATCATCGGCGTGCGGCCGAGGCCGCCGCCGACGCTGACCTCGTAGCAGATCTCGCGCGTGTCGGGATGGCGGCGCAGGCGCAGGCCGATGTCATGGGCCTTGATCACCGCGCGGTCGTGCTCGGCGCCGGTCACCGCGATCTTGAACTTGCGCGGCAGGTAACTGAATTCGGGATGGGCCGAGGACCATTGCCGGATCAGCTCGGCGGTCGGGCGCGGATCCTCGATCTCGTCCTGCGCCACGCCGGCGAAGTGGTCGGCCGTGACGTTGCGGATGCAGTTGCCGGAGGTCTGGATGCAGTGCATCTCGACATCGGCGAGCAGGCCGAGAACCGCGGGGATGTCGCGCAGCTTCGGCCAGTTGAACTGCAGGTTCTGGCGCGTGGTGAAATGGCCGTAGCCGCGGTCGTAGCGCTCGCCGATCAGCGCGAGCTGGCGCAGTTGACGGCTGTTCAGCGTGCCGTAGGGAATGGCGATGCGCAGCATATAGGCGTGGAGCTGGAGATAGACGCCGTTCTTCAGCCGCAGCGGCTTGAACTCGTCCTCGGTCAGCGAGCCCTCGAGCCGGCGTGCCACCTGGTCGGTGAACTGTGCCACCCGCTCCCGGACGAAACGCTCGTCGAATTCGTCGTAACGATACATGGGTCAGCCCTTCGGCGCAGAGGCGATGCCTTCACCGGCCTGCTTGCCGAGATCGGGACGATTGCTGGGGCCGAGCGTCTTGAAGCGCTCGCGGAAATGGCGGGGAACCGGGCGGCGGCCTTCGATCGCGACATCGACGAGATAGGCATCGACGACCTTGTTGCCGCGCAGTTCGGCCGTGGCGAAGGCCTCCAGCCGGTCGGCAGCGGCGTCGTCGGCCGCAACGAGGGCCAGCGCCGGGTCGCGGGTCCAGACGAGGGCAGCGGCGTCGCCGGCCGTGGCGAAGACGACGTCACCGTCGAGCAGGTCGTTGGCGAGGAGGATCGCCGGCAGCGGGACGCGTTTCGGGGCGGTGGCCATCACGCGGCCTCCGCGAGCGTCAGCGTCAGCCCGTCGAGATGGTCCGACCAGATGATCTGGCAGGAGAGGCGGGAGGTCGGCTCGATCAGGGGCAGTTCGTCAAGCGCGTCGATCTCCTCGTCGCGCGGCTCGGGCAGCTTCTGGGCCCATTCCTGCGCGACGATCACATGGCAGGTGCCACAATCGCAGGAGCCGCCGCAAACGCCTTCGATGCCGACCTTGTAGTCGCGCAGGATTTCCATGACCCGCCAGCCTTCGACGGCCTCCAGTTCATGGCTCCTGCCTTGCCGATCGATGACGTTCAGAACTGCCACAGCATACCCATCCCTGTTTCGTCTTCAGGACAGGGATTTTACGCTACGAGCGGGTGATAG
>NZ_JBIWYK010000049.1:0-11389 GCF_044752385.1 Allobosea sp. CER48
CTGCTCGGGCCGGAGATCCCGCTGCCCTTCCACGGCACCGAGCTGCCGCTCGCGGAGGCGCTGTTCGTCGACGATGCGATCGTGATCCCGCACGTGGCGAACCGTTCGGTGCGCTTTTCGGCCTTCGACGCGGCTGGGCGCGAGGTCCGCGCCCTCACCGTCAGCTGGGAGGGCTACAAGGACCTTGGCATCTGGTCGAAGCCGACCGGGGCGCCGTTCCTGTGCATCGAACCCTGGTTCAGCATGGCGAGCCCGATCGGCTGGCAAGACGAATTCGCGCAGAAGCCCGGCATCCTCAAGCTGGCGCCGGGCGAGAGCCGCGATTTCGTCTGGCGTGCGACCCCCCATTTCATTCCGACGGCCTCGTCGGAGTGAACGGCCGGGAGCTCACTTCTTCTCGATGTTCCAGAACAGCATGACCGGCGCCGCCAGCACGCCGGCGACGTTGGTCCGGCGGGCATAGGGCTGGTCGAACTGGCCGAGCACGCGATAGGGCTGCATCTCGGCCAGGCGCCTGTGCAGCGCTTCGAGCGCGACCTTGCGGCTGGCGTCGTCGGGAGCATCGACGAAGGCGCCGCGCAGCTTTTCTGCCTCTGCGTCGCAGGGCCAGCCCGCCCAGGCCCGTTCGCAGGCCATGTTGGTGCCGATATTGGTCAGGGGCGACTGCATCGTCGCACCCGATGCAAAGGTGACGAAAAGGTTCCAGCCGCCCTGATCCGGCGCGCTCTTGTTCTGCTGGCGGGTGGTGACGGCGCCCCAGTCCGCGAACTGGACGTCGACATTGAAGCCGACCGCCTTCAGCGATGCCGCCGCAACCTCGGCCATGCGGCCGATCGGCGCGATGTCGTTGCTGGTCGAGAGGACGAGCTTCTCGCCCTTGTAGCCGCTCTCCTTGAGCAGCTGGCGCGCCTTCTCCAGATCGGGCCTGGCATAGCCCTCGGCGCCGGCCTCGATGCCGTTCGGCCCGCCGCAGACGAAATAGGCGTTGCAGCGCTTCCACCATTCCTCATCGCCGAAACCGGCGGCGAGGAAATCGGCCTGATCGGTGGCATAGGCGAGCGCCAGCCGCGCCTTCGGATTGTCGAAGGGCGGATGGAGATGGTTCGGCCGCAGCATCACCTGGTTGGCGAGATTGGAATAGCGCTCGACCTTGACCTGCTTGTTGGCCGCGACCACCGGAATCAGGTCCTGGCTCGGCTGCTCCCAGATGTCGATCTCGCCGGTCTGGAGCGCCGCGGCAGCGGTCGCGGCGTCCGGCATGATCAGCCATTCGACACGGTCGACCTTGACGACGCGGCCGCCGGCGAGGCCATCGGCCGGCTCGGAACGCGGCACGTAATCGGGATTGCGGTCGTAGACGATCTTCGAGCCGCTGCGCCATTCCTCCCGGTTGAACCTGAAGGGGCCGGAGCCGATCGCCTCGGTGATCGGCTTCATCGGATCGCTCTTCGCATCCGCCTCGCGCATGATGACCGGGATCTGGCCGACCGCAGAGCCAAGCGCGAAGGGCACCAGCGCCAGCGGGCGCTTGAGCTTCAGCCGGAAGGTGCGGTCGTCGACGGCCTCCATGCCTTCGAGATATTCGCCCAGCTTGCCGCCGATGGTGTCGCGCTTCATCCAGCGACCGAGCGAGGCGATCACATCCTTGGTCGTGACAGGCTGGCCGTCATGGAACTTCAGGCCGGGGCGCAGCGTGAAGCTCCAGCTCAGCTTGTCCGGCGCGGTCTCGAAGCTCTCGACCATTTGCGGCTTCGGCTGAAGGTTCGAATCCCAGGCGAACAGCGTCTCGTAGATCATCAGACCGTGCATCCGGGTGATGACGATCGAGGCTGCGACGGGGTCGAGCGTCTTCAGGTCGGCATGCGGCGCGACGCGCAGCACGCGGTTCGCCGCGGGCTGCGCCTGCGCGGCGGCCGGCAGGGGCAGCAGCGCGGATGCCGTCAAGAGCAGCGCAGCAGCGAAACGGGACAGTTGCATCGGACGTTCTCCTCCATCGTCATCGACCCGGCTGCCTCGCTTCCCCAGCGCGTGCTAGCCGACCCGCTTCATCTGCAAGATCCTTGCCCTGTGGCCGGCGACCCGCAAGTCGTCGCCATCGAGCCAGAGGCAGGGCCGCGAGCGCCAGGGGCCGTGCAGCAGATCCGCCAGCGCACGGCCGTTCGGCAGCGGCGTCAGCCGCGAGACCGTTCCGCCGGACGACCAGGGCATCAGCGCCGTACCGTCCGCCCGGATCGCGATCTCGGTACCGAAATGCGGGTCCCGCCAGCGGCCCACGAGCCGGGCATCGAGTTCGGTGTCGGCCGGCACGCGCCGCAGCGAACGCTGCACGCCGCCGATGTGGCCGGACAGCCTTTCGGCTCCCTCCTGCCGAAGCCGGATGTCGAGATAGGCCGGCAGGCTGCGCAGGCCGCCCGCACCATCCGTCACGAGGCGCTCATAACCGCCCATGAAGCTGATCGAATCCGCAGTGAGCTCTGCCCAGAACGGCCCCTCCTCCGTCACGAAGAGACCGGCAGGCACCTCGGCAGGCGCAGGCAGATCCTGCCCGAGCAGCGCCGCCAGCACCGTCATGGCCGGCCAGAGCGCCTCCTCTTCCCGATTGCTGAGCACGACGACGCCGACGCCATGGGCCGGCGCCATCAGGACGTGGTTGCGATAACCGGTCAGCGAGCCGCCATGGCCGACGACCTCGGTCTCGCCGAGGCGGCTGCAGACGAGGCCCAAACGGTAGACGCTCTCGCTGTCATCCGCGAACCGGCGCGGGGCCGTCAGGCGATCGAGCATGCCGGCTAGGGGCCCGCGCCCGCAGAGCAAGGCGGAGGCCCAGCCGGCGAGATCCGCCGCCGAGCCCGCGATTCCGCCCGAGGCCGAGAAATGGAAGCCGTAATGGCCGCGCCGCCAGGCTGCGCCGTCGCGCCAGTAGCCGGTGGCGAGCCCCGGCAGGATGTCGCTGGCATCATAGGGCAGCCGGAAGGCGAGGCCGAGCTCGCCGGAGAGCTCCGCGACGATCTCGCCATAGGGCCGGCCGGTGACGCGCTCCAGTATGCGCTGGCCGAGCCGCCAGCCGGTGTTGGAATAGGCCATCTCCGTGCCGGGCCTGGCGCTCGGCGACGGAAAGCGGCAGGCTAGCGCGAAGATTTCGTCGGCGCTCAGCGTGGCGGTAAAGGGCACGCCCTGCTGCCAGAAGGCCTCCATCATGTCCGGCAGGCCGCCGGTCATGTCGAGGGCGCGGCCGAGCTCGACTTCTGCCAGCGGAGCCGGCAGCTCGTCCAGCCAGCGGCCGAGCGGCGCATCGAGCGGCACGCCCGCGCGGAGCAGTGCGATCGCGAGCACATGCTTGCTGATCGACGCGAAGCGATTCGGCGTCTGCGGCGTGAACGGCAGTGCGTGATCGATGCTGGCGAAGCCGCCGGCAAAGGCCTCGCGCACGCCGTCGCGATCGAACAGCACGACGGCGCCGCCGGGGCCGGCCTCGCGCTGCCAGCCCGCTGCGATCTCGTTCGCGCGCGCTGCGGCGCGCGTCCAGTCCAGGGCCATGCGCCTCGTCCTCAGGCTCGCGGGGCTTCGCCGACCAGATTGCGCAGCGCCCGCATGAAGACGCGCGCGCCGGTGCCGATCGCATCGTCGGGGAAGTCGTAGTCGGGGTTGTGCAGATGGGCCGTGTCGCCCGAGCCGAGCAGGAACATCGCCGACTTGGACTTGCGGCCGAAGAGGCCGAAATCCTCCGAGCCGCGCGAGGGCTTGGTCGGGCCGTGCGGCACCTTCTCCTCGTCCATCGCCCGGCGCAGCATGGCCACGGCCTCGGGCTCGTTCTCGCAATGGTGGAAGATGTCGTGATAGCTGATCTCGACCGTGAGCCGGCCGGCCGCGGCCGCCTCGCGCGCCAGCTTCTCCGCGGCCTCGCAGAGCGCCCCCATCTGCGCGTCGTTGACGGTGCGCAGCGTCGCCCAGAGCTCACCATGGCCCGGCGCGATGCCGAATGCCTGCTCGCCGATCTCGACATGGGTGACGGTGACCAGCCGGAAATCGGCATCGAGCTCTCCGCCAGGCCCGAGCGCCGTCAAGGCGGGGATCAGCGTCGCGATGGCCGGCGCCGGCGAGCGGCCGTGCTCGGGCGTCGAGGCATGCGAGGTCTCGCCGGTCAGGACGATCTTGATGCCGCGCGAGGCGCAGTTGGCGGCGCCTTCCGAGATGCGGGCATGGCCGACCGGAACACCCGGGCGGTTGTGCAGCGAGAACGAGTAATCCGGCGCGATCTCCGGGAATTTGGGATCGGCGATCACAGCGGCCGCACCGGCGCCGGTTTCCTCGGCAGGCTGGAACAGCAGGATGGCGCGGCCGCGCTTTGGCGGATTGCGGTGGAGCCCGCGCGCCAGCCCGGCGAGGATGGTCATGTGACCGTCATGGCCGCAAAGATGGCCCTTGCCGGCAATTTCGGAGCGATGATCGCTGGTCGAGATCTCCTCGATCGGCAGCGCATCGAGTTCGGCGCGGATCAGCACGGTCGGGCCGGGTTCGGCGCCCTCATAGATCGCCGCGACGCCATGCCCGCCGAGTTCCGTGACGATGCGATCGGGCTGCGTCGGCTCCAGGAACGCGACGATGGTCGCCGCCGTCTCGCGCTCCTCGCCCGAAATCTCGGGCCTCCGATGCAGCCGATGCCGGAGATCGACGAGATCGACCATATCGCTGTTGGTCAGGAACACGGATGAGCCTCCCGGGCTTTTGGCCAGCCCGATGCCAGCTCTTGCCCAGAGGTTCGACAATTCACCCGCTTCGACAACCCGCGCTGCCGCCGGGGCCGGCATGCGCGGGCGCAGGATCAGTTGCCGAGTTCTGCCTCGACCTCGGCGTCGAAGGCCCTGGCCAGCATGACGCGGCAGGCTTCGGCCTGTTCGCGAGCGCTGTCCAACCCGATATGCGGCATGATTTCCGCGAGATCGCGGAGCGCAAAGTCCACGGCCGAGAGCAGGCCGAGCGCGGGCTCGGGCATGGCGGCGGGCTGTTGCGGGCGGCGGAACGCGATGACCTGACCCATAGGCATACTCACACTGAAGGCGAATCGACCTTCACTGTGCAGGGCGAGGTTTCAGAAAGTGGTTAACGGCGAAATTGCGGCGGAGACGCCCCGTCAACCATAACCATGCAGGCTGGCGCCATGTCGCTTCAGCCAGGTTTCCGCCGCCTCGGTATGCGGGCAGAGCCTGTGGGTCAGCGCCCAGAAGCGGTGCGAGTGGTTCATCTCCTTGAGATGCGCCACCTCATGGGCTGCGAGATAGTCGAGCACCGAGGCCGGCGCGAGGATCAGCCGCCAGGAGAAATTGAGATGGCCCTGCGAAGAGCAGGAGCCCCAGCGGCTCTTAGTGTCGCGGATCGTGATCTTGCGCGCGGGGATGCCGAGAGCCGCCGTGTGCTGGCGCACCGCCTTCTCGAGATCCTCGAGCGCCAGCCGCCGCAGGAAATCCTTGATCCGCCGGGCGACATGGGCTGCCTCGCCCGCAACCGCGATGATCGGCGCGCCATCCTTGTCCTGCGTGGCCTGGGTTACGCCGCGCGCCTTCGACCAGTGCACGATGCGATGAGGCACGCCCCGCAGCGGGACCATCTGGCCGGGCTCGAAGGGCACCGCCCGAGGGCGCTTCGCGATCCGCGCCGCGATCCAGCCACCGTGATTCTCGGCGAAGATGCGGCCGGCTGCGAATTCGGCGCGCTCGGGCAGGGTCAGGGTGACCTCGCCGGTCGCCTGCGAGACGCGCAATGTCATTCGCCGCGCATTGGCACGCCGCTTGACCATGACGGGATAGCGCGTGCCGGCATGCACGACCTCGATCCGGTCGGGGTCCGGCTGGCGCCTGAACAGGGAAATGCGCATCGCCGGCGATAGTGCGGGATTCGCGGGCGATGCGAAAGAGCCGTCAGCCGACGACCTTCAGGCCCTTGCGCTGCTCGCCGGCGCTGTCGCTGCGGCGCCCCTTGGCGGCCTCCATGTCGAGGCTGACCATGAAGTCGGAGATGCGCGGCTGGATCTCCGAGCGGAAGCGCGAGCCGTTGAAGACGCCGTAATGGCCGACCTTGGGCTGGAGATAGTGGACGCGCTTCTCGGCGGGGATGTTGGCGCAGAGATCATGCGCCGCCTGGGTCTGACCGACGCCGGAGATATCGTCGTTCTCGCCCTCGACCGTCATCAGCGCGACACGGCGGATTGCCTTGAGATCGACAGGCTTGTCGCGATGCATCATCTCGCCCTTGGGCATGGCGTGCTTCACGAAGACGGTATCGACCGTCTGCAGGTAGAACTCGGCCGTCAGGTCCATCACGGCGAGGTACTCGTCGTAGAAGTCGCGATGCTTCTCGGCGGAATCGCCGTCGCCGCTGACGAGGTGCTGGAACATCTCGTAATGGGCGGTGACGTGGCGGTCGATATTCATCGCCATGAAGCCCGAGAGCTGCATGAAGCCGGGATAGACCTGCCGGAACGCACCCATATGCGGGAAGGGAACGACGGTGATGCAGTTGCGACGGAACCAGTCGGTCCCGCGCTCCATGGCGAGCTGGTTGACCGCGGTCGGCGAGCGGCGGGTATCGATCGGCCCGCCCATCAGCGTCATCGAACGGGGCGCGCAGGGGTCGCCCTCGGCCTCCATGCGCGCGATCGCCGCGAGAACCGGCACGGAAGGCTGGCAGATCGCCATCACATGCGTGTCCGGCCCCAGCTTCTGCAGCATGCCGATGACGTAATCGATGTAGTCGTCGAGATCGAAGCGGCCCTCGGCGAGCGGCACGAGGCGCGCATCGGTCCAGTCGGTGATGTAGACCTCATGGCCGGGCAGGAAGGCCTCGACCGTGCCGCGCAGCAGCGTGGCGTAGTGGCCCGACATCGGCGCGACCATCAGCACCTTCGGCTGCGGCTTGCGGCGGCCCTGAATCTTGCGGTCGAAATAGACGAGCTTGCAGAAGGGGCGCTCCCAGACGACCCGCTCCTCCACCGGCACCTTGACGCCGTTGATGGTGGTTTCGTTCAGGCCGAATGCCGGCTTGCCGTAGCGGCGCGTGGCGCGCTCGAACAATTCGCAGGAAGCGGCGACCGTGCGCCCGAAAGACGTGTAGGTCAGCGGATTCGCGGGATTCTTGAAGGCCAGCTGCATGGCGTCCGAAACGCCACGTACCGGACTCACCATCATGTGAACCGCTTCGTAGGCATGATAGGCAAACGACATGGTGGCCCCGTACATGCGATCGAGTGTCCTTCCGGCGGCGCAACAAGCAATGATGCGTCGCAACAACGCACCTTACGTTGATTTTGTTCTCATTCAACCCGGCTAAAGGCTAAGAAATTCCTGCCATGTGGATGAAGCCGTCATTTCCGCCGCCAGCCGCGCCCCCCGCCAGGGTGCGCTGCACATGAGCGCACCGGACCTCTCCGCCCCTCTGTTCGGGCGCTCCGGCCGGCATCTGCGGCTCGACACGCTGGTCAGATTGCGCTGGCTAGCCATCGCCGGGCAAAGCGCCGCCGTTGCCGGCGTGCATTTCGGGCTCGGCTTCCCCCTGCCCTTCGGCTGGTGCTTCATCGTCATCGCCGTCTCGGCCTGGCTCAACATCGCGCTGCGCATCCGCTTTCCGCTGAGCCACCGGCTGATGGACCGGCCGGCGACCGCCCTGCTCGGCTTCGACATCGTCCAGCTCGCGGCACTGCTGTTCATGACCGGCGGCCTGCAGAACCCGTTCGCGATCCTGTTCCTTGCGCCGGTGATGATCTCGGCGACCGCGCTGCCGCCGCAGCGCACCCTGGTGCTGGGCCTGCTGGCGATGGTGCTCGCGACCCTGCTCAGCCGCTTCCACCTGCCGCTGCCCTGGGCCGGCGATGACCGGCCGGTGCTGCCGCCCTTCTACCAGCTCGGCAACTGGGTCGCGCTCGTGCTCGGCCTCGCCTTCACCGGCATCTATGCCTGGCGCGTGGCCAAGGAGGCGCGCGACCTCTCGGATGCGCTCGCCGCCACCGAACTCGTTCTCGCGCGCGAGCAGCACCTTTCGCAGCTCGACGGGCTCGCCGCCGCGGCCGCCCACGAACTCGGCACGCCGCTCGGCACCATCGCTCTGGTCGCGCGCGAACTCACGCGCCTCGCCCCGCCCGACGGCGAAATGGCCGAGGACATCGCGCTGCTGCGCGAGCAGGTCGAGCGCTGCCGCGGCATCCTCGGCAAGCTCTCCAGCCTGCAGGACGAGGATGCCGGGCCGCTCGACCAGCTGACGCTCAGGCTGCTGATCGAGGAAGCGGCGGGGCCGCAGCGGCCCTTCGGAGTTCCCTTCGAGATCAGCATGACCGGCGAGAAGCCGGAGCCGGTCTGCCGGCGCAATCCCGGCATGATCTACGGCCTCGGCAACATCGTCGACAATGCAGTCGACTTCGCGCGCTCGACCGTGACGATCGCGGCCGAATGGACGCAGAGCCGCGTCGTGCTCACGATCGCCGATGACGGCCCCGGCTTCCCGCCGGACGTGCTGATGCGCGCGGGCGAGCCCTATCTCTCGCGCGGCAGCAGCGAGGGCCGAGCCGGCGGCGGCCTCGGGCTCGGTCTCTTCATCGCCAAGACGCTGCTCGAGCGCGGCGGCGCGACGCTGGAATTCTCGAACCTGCCGGCCCCCGGAAGCGGCGCCTCGATCCGCATCGTCTGGCCCCGCGACATCTTTGAAGCCGATCTTCCGGCCATCGGGGGTACAAAGCCGGAGCCATCGGCATTAAATGAGCTTGGCTGTACACGAGCTCAATCGGGCACATGGGCGGCTTTTCGACCCGAACTTCGCGCCACCGCAGCGCGCATGGACAAGCGGCAAGGAGACGATGATGCAGGATGCGCCGAACGAAACCGGCAGGCCCGACGGCATGGACATGTCGCTGCTGCTGGTGGATGACGACAAACCGTTCCTCACCCGTCTCGCCCGCGCCATGGAAGGCCGCGGCTATGTGGTTCGTACCGCCGACAGCGTCGCCGCCGGCATCGCCGCGGTCGAACAGGCCGCGCCGGCCTTTGCGGTGATCGACCTGCGCCTCGGCGACGGCAACGGCCTCGACGTCATCGCCCGCCTGAAGGAACGCCGGCCGGAAGCGCGCGGCGTCGTCCTCACCGGCTATGGCAACATCGCCACCGCCGTCAGCGCCGTGAAGCTCGGCGCCTTCGATTTCCTGGCCAAGCCGGCCGATGCCGACGAGATCCATGCGGCGCTTGCGGCGATGCGCGATGCCCGGCCGCAGCCGCCGGAAAACCCGATGTCGGCGGATCGCGTCCGCTGGGAGCATATCCAGCGCGTCTACGAGCTGTGCAGCCGCAATGTCTCGGAGACGGCGCGCCGCCTCGGCATGCACCGTCGCACCCTGCAGCGCATCCTCGCCAAGCGCGCGCCGCGCTGAGCCGACGATCGCAAGCCGCCAATGAACGAGGCCCGCCGGACGATGTATCCGGCGGGCCTCGTTCATTGAGCGGGGATTTCGGCGGTCAGGTCGCGCAGGCGGGGATCGCCCGTGCCGCACGCCTTTCGAGGCTCACCGCGACGATAGCCAGCAGGAGCGCGACAAGCGGGACGAGCGCGGCTACGGGTGCGATCGCGCCATAGCCCAGTCCCCGCGTGATCACCGCACCACCCAGCCAGGCGCCGAAGGCGTTGCCGAGGTTGAAGGCGGCGATGTTGAGGCTCGAGGCCAGCCCCTGCCCGGCGCCGCCGGCCTGCTGCAGCACCCACATCTGCAGCGGCGCGACGGTGGCGAAGGCGGCAGCGCCAAGCGCGAAGGCCGCAATCACGGCGCCGGCCTGACTGTAGAAGGCGAGACCGGAGGCGAACATCGCGACGGTCAGCAGCGCCACCGTGCCGATCAGCGAGGGGGCGAGGCTACGATCGGCCCAGCGTCCGCCGAGCAGGTTGCCGACGACGAGCCCGGCGCCGAAGACGAGCAGGATCGGCGACACCGCCGCCTCGCTGAAACCCGCGAGCTCGACGAGGATCGGCTGGATGAAGGTGAACACCGCGAAGATGCCGCCAAAGCCGAGCACGGTCATCAGCAGCCCGAGCTGGACCTGGGGGCGCGCCAGAACCTTGAACTCCTCGGCGAGCGAGGCCGGGACGACGCGCTCTCGATCGGCCGGGACCAGCGCCGCGAGCACGATGAAGGCGACGAGGCCGATGCCGGTCACGGCCCAGAAGGTCGAGCGCCAGCCGAAGGCGAGGCCCAGCCAGGAGCCGAAGGGCACGCCGAGCAGGGTCGCGATGGTCAGGCCGGTGAACATCAGCGCGATTGCGGAGGCCTTGCGTTCGGCCGGCACGAGGCTGGTGGCGACCAGCGAGCCGACGCCGAAGAAGGTGCCGTGCGCCAGGGCCGTGACGATGCGTGCCGACATCAGCCAGGCGAAGTTCGGCGCCAGCGCGGCCGCGAGATTGCCGAGGGTGAAGATCGCCATCAGCACGAGCAGCGTCGTTTTGCGCGGCAGGGAGCGGGTGGCGATGGTGAGGACGGGTGCGCCGACGAAGACGCCGAGCGCATAGCCGGTCATCAGCAGGCCGGCGAGCGGCACGCTGATGCCGAGATCGCTGGAAACCTGCAGCAGCAGGCCCATGATCACGAATTCGGTGACGCCGATGCCGAAGGCACCGACGGTGAGAGCATAGAGAGCGATGGGCATGGAATGCCTCCGGGAACGTGTTCGGGCCCGGAGATAGCCCCTCGACGCCTTGTGAATTAGACTGTGGGAAAGATCAGCAATTGTGAGTTGAATTCACGATGCCGCGCACCGAGATCAACCGTTCCGGCGAGATGGAGGTCTTCGCCCGCGTCGTCGAACTCGGCGGCTTCTCGCCCGCTGCCCGCGCGCTCAGGATGACGCCCTCGGCGGTCAGCAAGCTCGTTGCCCGGCTCGAAGCGCGGCTCGGCGTCCGCCTGATCGTGCGTTCGACCCGCAAGTTCATGCTGACCGAGGAAGGCACCACCTTCCACGAGCGCACGCTGCGCGTGCTCGCCGATCTCGACGAGGCCGAGCGGGCCGTCGCAGCCTGCCAGGTCCCGCGCGGCCGGCTCAGGGTCAACACCAACGTCCCCTTCGGCCGGCATTTCCTGCTGCCGCTGGTGCCGCGTTTTGCCACCTTCCATCCGGGCGTGCAGCTCGACCTCACCCTGAGCGATGCGGTCGTAGATCTGGTCGACGAAAGAGCCGATGTCGCGATCCGCGTCGGCCCATTGCGATCCTCGCTGCTGGTGGCCCGCAAGCTCGGCGAAAGCCGGGTGGCCGTGGTCGCATCCCCGGCCTATCTGGCAGCTCGCGGCAGCCCCGCCGATCCGGGCGACCTCGCGAAGCACGATCTGGTCACCTTCAACTTCGCGCGGCACAGCGATGCCTGGCCCTTC
>NZ_JBIWYK010000050.1:0-11333 GCF_044752385.1 Allobosea sp. CER48
TGGGCCGCCCTCTCGCGGCGCGGTGCCGTAGATTTCGTCACCGAGCATGGGCCAGCCGGAGGCCTGGCAATGCACGCGCAGCTGATGTGTCCGGCCGGTCAGCGGCTCCATGGCGAGCCAGGCGATCGGGCCGGTTTCGTCGCGTCCGCGCCCCAGCACCCGGTATCGCGTCTGCGAGGGCAGGCCGGCGGGGTCGACCTTCATCCACCAGCCGCGCTCGGGCGAGCGACGGCCGAGCGGCAGGTCGATCAGCCCTTCATCTCCGGCAGGTTCGCCCTGGACGATGGCCCAGTAGGTCTTGCCGATCCGGCCGTCGCGAAACATCTGGTTGAGCTCGGCCATGGCGCGGGGATGCCGGCCGAGGATGAGGCAGCCGGAGGTGTCCTTGTCGAGGCGGTGGGCTGCTTCCGGTCGCCGTGGCAGGCCGAAGCGCAGCGCATCGAGATAGTCGGTCAGGACGGGCATCTCCTGGCGCTTCGCCTGCGGGCCGCGATGGACGGGCAGGCCGGCCGGCTTGTCGATGACGAGCATCATGGCGTCGCGGTAGAGCAGCGGCACCGGCAGCTCGGTGTCGATTTGCCCCGGGGCTTGCGAATTTTCTGGTCGGTCCGGCCTTGCCATGGCATTGCGCTAGCGAAGCCGGCCCGGCGGCGCAACCAAAGATGGCCGCCGAACCGAAGACAGGATGGCGATGAGCGAGACCGAACCGAAGAAACGCGGCTTCTTTTCGAGGCTGTTCGGGCGCGATGAGGAGCCGGCCAAGCCGGCGCCCGCCCCGGAGGCGGTGACCGAGCAGACCGTCGAGCCGCTCGAGGAGCCGAAGCCGGAAGCTGAAGTGATTGCTCCTCCGCCGGCCCCTGAGGCGGAAGCGCCTGCCGTCGAGGCGCCGGTTGCCGAACCTGCGCCTCCGCCTGTCCCGGCCGCAGAGGCCGCGTCTGCGGTCGAGGCGGAGCCTGAGCCGGAGATTGCCGCAGCGCCGCAACCCGAGCCTGCCCTCGCTCCCGAGCTAGCCCCCATTGCCGCCCCGCAGCCGAAGCGGAGCTGGTGGCGGCGCCTGACGGAAGGCCTCTCGCGCACCTCCTCGGCGCTGACGACGGGGATCACCGACCTCTTCACCAAGCGCAAGCTCGATGCCGGCACGCTCGAGGATCTCGAGGATATCCTGATCCAGGCCGATCTCGGCCTCGCGACCTCGGCCCGCATCGCCAAGGCGGTCGGCGAAGGCCGTTACGACAAGCAGATCGAGCCCGGCGAAGTGAAGGCGATCCTGGCGCGCGAGGTCGAGACGATCCTCCTGCCGGTGGCGCAGCCGCTTGCGATCGACGCCACGAAAAAGCCGTTCGTGCTGCTGATGGTCGGGGTCAATGGCTCCGGCAAGACCACCACGATCGGCAAGCTCGCGGCGAAGTTCCGTGCAGAGGGCAAATCCGTGATGCTCGCTGCCGGCGATACCTTCCGCGCCGCAGCGATCGAGCAATTGCGGGTCTGGGGCGAGCGCACCGGCGCCGAGGTCGTCTTCGGCCAGCAGGGCGCCGACGCCGCGGGGCTCGCCTTCGAGGCGCTGCAGAAGGCCAAGGCCAACGGCACCGACGTGCTGCTCGTCGACACGGCCGGCCGGCTGCAGAACAAGCAGGGTCTGATGGACGAGCTTGCCAAGGTCGTGCGCGTGATCCGCAAGCAGGATCCGGGCGCTCCGCATGCGGCGCTGCTCGTGCTCGACGCCACTGTCGGCCAGAACGCGATCAGCCAGGTCGAGGCCTTCCGCGAGACTGCCGGCGTGACCGGGCTGGTGATGACGAAGCTCGACGGGACGGCGCGCGGCGGCATTCTGGTCGCGCTCGCGGCGCAGTTCGGCCTGCCCGTGCATTTCATCGGAGTCGGCGAGAGCGTCGACGATCTGGAGCCGTTCTCGGCGCGCGACTTTGCTCGCGCCGTGGCGGGATTGGGAGAGGCGGCGTGAGCGAAACCACTCAGCAGGTGCCGGTCCAGGCGGCCAAGGGCAAGGCGGTCAGCCCCTTGCTCAAGCTCGCGCTGGAATTCGGCCCGCTCGCGATCTTCTTCTTCGCGAACTCCTATGGCGACCGGCTGTTCGGCGTGGCCGAGGACCGGCGCATCTTCGTCGCCACCGGCATCTTCATCGTCGCCTCGCTGGTGGCCTTGGCGCTGTCGCGGGTTCTCATGGGCTATCTGCCGCGCATGGCGATCGTGAACGCGATCGTCGTCACGGTCTTCGGCGGGCTGACGCTGGCGCTGGACGATGCCTTCTTCATAAAGGTCAAGCCGACCATCGTGAACGCGCTGTTCGGCTCGGTGCTGCTCGGGGGGCTGCTCTTCGGCCGGTCGCTGCTCGCGCTGGTGCTGGAGACGGTGCTGCAGCTCGACGAGGAAGGCTGGCGCAAGCTGACCTTCCGCTGGGGGCTGTTCTTCTTCGTGCTGGCAGTGATCAACGAGGTGGTCTGGCGCACGCAGACGCAGGATTTCTGGGTCGCGTTCAAAGTCTGGGGCGTGATGCCGCTGACCATGGCCTTTGCGCTGGCGCAGACGCCGTTGATCCTGAAGCACGAGATCAAGCCGGCCAAGAACGAGGACTAGCACGCAATCGCTGCCCTTGCCATTTGGCATCTTTGTATCCATTTTATGCCAAATGGAGAACAATGCCATGGCAGGCCTGCTGCGCGTGGAGACGGCCCAGCGCGATTTCGCTCCCGATCCGATCACGGATGAGGAGGCGGCTGCCATGTTCCGCGCCATTGTGAACCTGTTTCGGCTCTGGCGCGTCACCGACGAGGACGCGGCGGTTCTGATAGACCTGCCCGTCCGCAGCTACCGTCGCTGGAAAGCGGGCGAGATCGGTCGAATCTCGCGGGACGGCAAGGCGCGGCTCTCGAACCTCATGGGCATCCACAAGGCGCTCCGGCTGATCTTTGTCGAGCCGCAGCGGGGCTATGATTGGATCAAGCGCGCCAACACGGAATTCGGCGGCAAATCGGCGCTGGAGGTCATGCTTGGCGGCGAACTCACCGACCTGATGCGGGTGCGCCGCCTGCTCGACGCAGAACGGGGCGCCTGGTGATCGATCCGGCGAGCCTGATGGTCACAGAGATCGAGTGGCGCGGGGCGGTGCGGATCATCCGCAGCATCTTTCCCCCGATCGACCTGTTCGAGGACATCGCCGATCCCGCGGACTGGCCGCTACTGATCGCGGCCGAACAGAAGACCAATCCGCGGCTGATGGAGACGATCGGCAATCTCGACCTGGTGCCGGTCGACCGGCGCGTGTCGGGCCCCGGCGCGACCTGGCTGATGGCGCCCTTCACCCATGTCAGCCTCGACCGTCCAAGCCGTTTCAGCGAGGGCAGCTTCGGCGTGCTCTATGCCGGGGATCGCTTCGAGGTCGCGTTGCTCGAGACGATCCATCACCATGCCCGTTTCATGCTCGCGACAGCGCAGCCTTCCGGCTGGAGCTCGCAGTTCCGCGAGATCGTGCTGGACGTCGACACGGCGCTGCATGACGTCCGGGCGCTCGGATCCGAAGCCGCGGTGCTGCTCGATCCGGCCGATTATTCGTCTGGCCAGGCACTGGGGGGCCGGCTGCGCGACCTTGGCTCTGCCGGCGTGGTCTATCCAAGCGTCCGCTGCACCGGCGGCGAATGCGTCGGGCTCTTCTATCCCGACGGGGCAAGCCACCCGGTTCAGGGCCGGCATCTCGACTATCACTGGAATGGCGAGCGCGTGGACCTCTACCGGGATCGCAGCGCCGGCGAGGTCTACCGCATCGTCTGAAGCCTATTTCGGCGCGAGGCGGATCGCACCGTCCAGGCGGATCGACGTGCCGTTCAGCATGTCGTTCTCGATGATGCTGCGGGCGAGCGCGGCGTATTCGGCGGGGCGGCCGAGGCGGGAGGGATGCGGCACCGAGACGGCAAGCGAAGCCTTGGCGTCGTCCGGCAGGCCGTCGAACATCGGCGTCTCGAACAGGCCAGGCATAATTGTGACGATGCGAATGCCGACCGAGGCAAGATCGCGGGCGATCGGCAGCGTCATGCCCGCGACGCCGGCCTTCGATGCGGCATAGGCGGCCTGGCCGATCTGGCCGTCCTCGGCGGCGACCGAGGCCGTGCAGATGATGACGCCGCGGCCGCCGTCCGCCGTGATCGGATCGAGGCCAGCCAGGGAGGCGGCGGATTTGGCGATGACGCGGAAGGTGCCGACGAGGTTGATCGCGACCGCCTTCTCGAAGGTTGCCATGTCGTGGGCGACGAGTTCGCCCGTGTCGCGCTTCTTCGAGACGACGCGACGGCCCGGCGCGATGCCCGCGCAGTTGACGATGATGCGGGCTACGCCATGGGCGGCACGGGCCTTGGCCAAAGCTTCGTCGACCGAGGCCTCGCTGGTGACGTCGCACTGGGCGAAGACGCCGCCGATTTCCTTGGCGATCGCCTCGCCCCGCTCCGCATTGAGGTCGAGCAGCGTGACCTTCACGCCCTGGTCGGCGAGCATGCGGGCCGTTGCCTCGCCGAGGCCTGAGGCGCCGCCGGTGACGATGGCGGCGAGGGAGGAATCGAGCTTCATGGTGCGCTTCCCGTCCGGTCTGGTTCTGGAGCCGGTTTAGAGGGCGTTTCCTGTCGCTCCAAGCGGGTTTTCCTGCCGGCCTCTTGTGCAGGATTGCGACGGGGCCATCTTTCGACATGGCGCGCCGCATTCAGGCGAGCGATCATTGGCGTCATCGGGACGCGAAGGAGCGAGACAGGAATGAGCGAAGGGTTCAGCGCTAGCTTCAGCCGCGAGGAGATGGAGGCGATCCGCAAGAGCCTGTGCGACGAGGCGAAGTTCGGGTCCGATTTCATGGTCCGGCTCAAGCACGTAGCGAAACGAATTCCGTTTGCCGAGGATCTGCTGGCCGCGTGGTTCTGCGCGCGCGATCCGGCGACGCCGCGGCGTGTGCGGATGACGCTGCTCGCAGCACTCGGTTATTTCGTGCTGCCGGTGGATGCCATTCCCGACATCATGCCGTTGCTCGGCTTCACCGACGATGCTGCGGTGATCGCGGCTGCGATCGCCGCCGTCGCCGGCTCGATTACGATCGAGCATCGGGAGCGGGCGAAGAAGGCGCTTGCGCAGCTGTAGGGCTTGTCGCCATCGCATCAATTCGATCCGAAAGGCGGATTCCGCTTTTCGGGTCGATGCCGGGGCTCCGTCACGGCGTCAGGACGATCTTGCCCTTGGCCTTCCGGTCTCCGATCAACGCATAGGCTTCCGTCCAGCGCTCCAGCGGGAAGGTGGCATGGACATGGGCGCGGATGTGGCCGCCTGCCGCCCATTCCACGAGGCGCTCCATGTTGCGGCGATGCGCGGCGGGCTCTCGCGCAACGAACTCGCCCCAGAAGACGCCGCGCAGGTCGCAGCCCTTGAGCAGAAGCAGGTTGAGCGGAATCTTCGGGATCTCGCCGCCGGCGAAGCCGACGACGAGATAGCGCCCTTCCCAGGCCATCGACCGCAGGGCCGGCTCGGCCAGTTCGCCGCCCACCGTGTCGTAGAGGACATCGACCCCGCGCCCATCGGTGAGCTTCTTCAGGGCGGCACGGATGTCGTTCTGCGCATAGTCGACCTCCTCCTGGGCCCCGTGCTCGCGGGCCAGCGCGAGCTTGTCGGGCGAGGATGCGCAGGCGACGACATGCGCGCCGAGCAGCGCGCCGATCTCCACGGCCGCCAGCCCTGCCCCGCCGGAAGCGCCGAGGATAGCAAGAGTTTCGCCGGCCTTGAGATGCGCGCGCTGGATCAGCCCGTGCATCGCGGTGCCATAGGTCACGAAGAGGCTGGCTGCCTGGGCATCGTCGAGCCGGTCCGGCACCCGCACCAGGGCTTCGACCGGCGCCGCGACCTTCTCGCGGGCGGCACCGAAGCCGAGCCAGGCCGCGACCCGCTCCCCGATCTGCCAGCCGGTGACGCCCTCGCCGAGAGCGGCGATGGTGCCGGCGCATTCGGCGGAGGGAGAAAAGGGGAAGGCCGGCTTGCTCTGGTAGCGCCCCTTGATGATCAGCGTGTCGAAGAAGTTGAGGGCCGCCGCCTTCACGGCGATGACGACCTCGCCCGGTCCTGGCTGCGGGTCCGACAGGTCGCGGATCACGAGTTCCTCGGCCGGTCCGTGATGTTCGCAGAGCAGGGCCTTCATCGCCGATCCACCGTTGCAATTCTTGCCGTCGAACTGTGCCATGGCTCGCTGGCGCGGGGAACGGCCAGGCCGCGGCACCGTTCGTATTTTCGCCAGGATCGTGACACTCTACTCCGCCGTCCCGCGCGATCCGCTCCTTCAGCACGTGGTAAACGCGGTATTAAGTTTTTTAGTGACTGATGGCGGTCCATGATCAAGTCCTTCTTCCGCACCCGCGACGCCGCTCGTTTCCGCATCGCCGCCGCGCTCGGCCTGGCTGCTGGATCGCTTGCCCTGGCCACTCTGCCGGCCGAGGCTGCCCCGGCCAAGCCGAAGCCTGCCGCGACGGCTGCAGCCACGCCTGCCGCAAGCCCCGGCCAGGGACAGGCGATGCTGCTGGAGACGGCGGGCAAGTGGCAGGCCTTCTCGTCCCAGCAGGGCCGTTCCAAGGTCTGCTACGCGCTGGCCAAGCCGGAGAGCCGCATGCCGGCGAATCTCAAGGACGTCGAGGGCATGCTCTTCGTCTCCAGCCGGCCGGGCGAGGGCGTGCGCAACGAGATCAGCTTCGTGATGAATTTCGACGTCAAGGAAGGCGTCGAGCATCAGGCTGTCATCGGCAATGATCGCTTCGCGCTGGTCGCCAAGGGCCAGAACATGTGGCTCAAGAACCCGGCCGAGGAGACGCGCATGCTCGACGCGATGCGCCGCGGCTCCGGGCTGGAGATCAAGGCGACGTCGAAGCGCGGCAACCCGACCGCCGACAAGTACTCGCTCGCGGGCATCAGCCAGATCGTGAAGCGCGCCGAGGACGCCTGCAAGTAAGTCAGCCGGCGGCACGCAACGCGCGCATGCCGGGTTCGGATTCGACGGGATTTCCGGTTTTCCGGGTTTTGTGCTAGGGGAGCGGCGAAATCCCGCGCCTTCCCGTATGGGCGACGACAGAGCTCCGATGATAGTGTCCGTCTCCGCTACCGCCGCTTCGGCGGCCGAAACCGTTTTGCGACGCCTCTCGCTTGTGGGGCGCACCCGCGCCGGCCTCTCCGAGGCGCTTGCCGAGATCGGCGTTCCCGAGAAGGAGCGTCGCATGCGCGTCGGCCAGCTCTGGAACTGGATCTACCATTACGGCGTGCGCGAATTCGACGCGATGACGACGATCAGCAAGGGGCTGCGCGGACAGCTGGCCGAGCGTTTTTCGCTCGACCTGCCGACCGTCACCGCCGAGCAGGTTTCGACTGATGGCACCCGCAAATGGCTGATGCGCATGCCTTCGACCGGCCCGCATGACCGCGGGGCGGAGATCGAATGCGTCTACATCCCCGAGGTCGATCGCGGCACGCTGTGCGTCTCCAGCCAGGTCGGCTGCACGCTGACCTGCACCTTCTGCCATACCGGTACGCAGCGCCTGGTGCGCAACCTCAAGACCGAGGAGATCGTCGCGCAGCTGATGGTGGCGCGAGACCGGCTCGGTGATTTCCCGAACCGCCAGCCACCGGAAGGCGCCTTCGTGCCGAATGATGGCGGGCGCTTCGTCTCGAACATCGTCTTCATGGGCATGGGCGAGCCGCTTTACAATTTCGACGGCGTGCGGGATGCGATCGGCGTGATCACCGACGATCAGGGCCTGTCGCTCGGGCGCCGGCGCATCACCGTCTCGACCTCGGGCGTCGTGCCGCAGATCGGCCCGCTCGGCGAGGAGATGGGCACGATGCTGGCGATCTCGCTCCATGCCGTGCGCGACGAGCTGCGCAACGAGCTGGTGCCGCTCAACAAGAAGTATCCGATCAAGGACCTGCTCGAGGCCTGCCGGAACTACCCGGGCTTGTCGAACGCAAAACGGATCACGTTCGAATACGTCATGCTGAAGGGCGTGAACGATTCCGACGCCGAGGCGCGCGAGCTGGTGCGGCTGCTCAAGGGCATCCCGGCCAAGATCAACCTGATCCCGTTCAATCCCTGGCCCGGCACGAAATACGAGTGCTCCGACTGGGACCGGATCGAGCGCTTCTCCGAGATCGTCTTCCGCGCGGGTTATGCTTCGCCCGTGCGTACGCCGCGCGGACGCGACATCCTGGCTGCCTGCGGCCAGCTCAAGAGCGAGACCGAGAAGCTTTCCGCCCGCGCCCGCCTGATGCTTGACGAGGCGCAGGCTGCAGCTCCCGCTGTCGCCGCGGAGTAAGCCTTGCTGCGCTGGATTCTGCTGATTCCGTTCGCCTGCCTGGTGGCGATGGGCGCGGGGCTCTTCTTCCTGGCCATGGCGAGCGTCGCCTCGCCGGCCGTGGCACTGCTGATCGGTGGGGGGATCGAGCGTCTTCTCGACATCCTGTTCGGCCTCGCCGAGAGCGGCATCGATCCGGCGCCGGCTGCGCAGGCGGCGTTCGCCCTCATCGGCCGCCTGGGAATGGCGATCATCGTCGCGCCGGTCGTGCTGGTCGCCGTCGGCAGCGAGCTGTTCCGGCTACGCAGCGGCCTGCTGCAGAGCGGGCTGACCGGGCTGCTTGCAGCGCTGCTGCCGCTCGCGATGCTCAGGCTGTCGCGCGCGCCGAGCTCGGCCGAGATCCAGATCATCTCCGGGCTCTTCCTGGTCGGTGCGGCGACAGGCTTCGTCTACTGGCTGATCGCCGGGCGCGGAGCCGGCGGCGAGAGGCCGGCTCAGCCGTAACCGAACTCAGTCCCCGATCGCGACGCCCTCGCGCCGTCCGTCGGCGCCGCCGAGCAAGCCTTCCGGCGTCTTGACGATGGCCTGGGTGCCGGAGGTCATTTCCAGCAACCGGACCTCGTGGCCCTTCGCCTCCAGCGCGGCCTTCCAGTCTTCGGCCTCGGTGCCCTTCTCCAGCTCGGTCGGGCCGTTACGGCTGCCGAAATTACCGAAATCGACCGCCTGCTGCGGATCCATCCTCCAGTCCAGCAGGGCGACCAGCGTCTTCCCGACATAGCCGATGATCTGGCTGCCGCCGGGCGAGCCGACGACGGCATAGAGCCGGCCGAAGGCGTCGAAGACGAGTGTCGGCGCCATCGAGGAGCGCGGGCGCTTGCCCGGCTCGACGCGGTTGGCGACCGGTTTGCCGTCCTCCTCCGGCGCGAAGTTGAAGTCGGTGAGCTCGTTGTTGAGCAGGAAGCCGCCTTTCGTCATCAGACGTGATCCGAAGCCGTCCTCGATCGTCGTGGTCATCGCGACGGCATTGCCGTCGGCATCGACCACCGAGATGTGGCTGGTGCCGTTCTCGATGCCGTCCGAAGGGGCGAGAAGCTGGGCGCGCCGGTGCGGCGGATCGCCGGCCTTGGCCTTGCCCATCGAGCGATCGGGGCTGACGAGGCCGGCACGCGAACGGATGTAGTCCCGGTCGATGAGGCCACGCACGGGCACGCTGATGAAGGCCGGGTCGGCCAGGTAGAGCGCCCGGTCGGCGAAGGCGAGGCGCCCCGCCTCGCTGAACCAGTGCGCGGCCTCTGCGCCTGGACCCATGCGGCGCAGATCCTGACCTTCCAGCACGCCCAGGATCTGCTGGAGCGCGACGGCACCGGAACTCGGCGGACCCATGCCGCAGAGGCGCCAGATGCGATAGCCACCGCACACCGGCTCGCGCTCCTCGACCTTGTAGGCGGCGAGATCGCCGAGCGTCATGTCGCCGGGGTTGGTGGGGTGTCCCGTGACGGTCGCGACGACGTCCTCGGCGACCGGACCCTCGTAGAACGCCTTCGCGCCCTGGGCGGCAACGCTGCGCAGGGTCGCCGCGAAGGCCGGATTCTTCAGGATGGTGCCGACCGCTTTCGGCTTGCCGTCCGGCTCGTAGAAATAGGCGGCCGCCAGTTCATTCTTCGGCAGGTCACGTTCGCCGGCAAGCAGGCCGTTGAGGCGCGGGGAGATCGCGAAACCCTCCTCCGCCAGCTTCAATGCCGGTGCGACGACGTCGGGCCACGGCAGCTTGCCCCAGCGGCGATGTGCCTCCTCAAGCAATTTCAACGTGCCGGGCACGCCGACGGAACGGCCTCCGATGACGGCGTCGCGGAACGGCATCGGCTTGCCGTCCCTGACGAAGCGGTCGGGCTTCGCCGCGGCCGGCGCCGTTTCGCGCCCGTCCAGTGTCGTAACCTTGCGGGCAGCTTCGTCCCAATGGACGAAAAAGGCGCCGCCGCCGATGCCGGAGCTCTGGGGCTCGACCAGATTGAGCACGAGCTGGACGGCGATGGCAGCGTCCGTGGCGCTGCCGCCGGCTCGCAGGATGTCGCGCCCGGCAGCGGCCGCGAGCGGATTGGCGGCGGCGGCCATGAAGCGCTGAGCCGTGCCCAGCGTCTTGGCGCTGCGCCCGGTTGCTGCCTCGGGAGGCGCCGCGAGCGTCTGGGCGGAAGCGATCTGCGCTGTCAGCAGGGCTGCAGTCAGGGGGAGCAGGAGGGGCAGGCGCATGGCTCATCTCCGAGGACGGCGGCAGAATAGGCTATTCGTCGCGGCCTGCCAGCTTGGACCGAAGCGCGGCGACAGGTAGAGTTCCGAATCGAACCGTCGTGACGTTGCCAAAAGGGGTTTTGGGCATGTCGTTCTCCGCGAATCTTCGCCGCCCGCTAGGCTGGCTCGTCCTGGGTCTCATCGGCATTGCGCTCGCTGGTTGCGGCTACAACAACGTGCCGACGCTGGAGGAAAAGGCGAAGGCGGCCTGGTCCGAGGTGCAGAATCAGTATCAGCGCCGGGCCGACCTCATTCCCAACCTCGTCGAGACGGTGAAGGGCTATGCCGCGCAGGAACGCGACGTGCTGACGGCGGTCATCGAGGCCCGCGCCAAGGCGACGCAGGTCAAGGTCGATGCGTCGACCATCAACGATCCCGCGAAGTTCAAGGAATATCAGGACGCGCAGAATCAGCTCACCGGCGCGCTCGGGCGCCTCCTGGTCACGGTCGAGCGCTATCCGGAGCTGAAGTCGAACCAGAATTTCCTCGCCCTGCAGTCCCAGCTCGAAGGCACGGAGAATCGCGTCGCAGTCGCGCGGCGCGACTACATTCAGGCGGTGCAGGCCTTCAACACCGAGATCCGGACCTTCCCGGGGGTGATCTGGGCGAAGCTCTTCTGGGGTGCCAAGCCGATGGAAACGTTCACCGCCACGGCCGGCGCCGAGCGGCCGCCTGCAGTGAAGTTCTGACGCGCCCCGCATCATGCTGGCCGCCGCGCCATGCCCGGGCCTGACCCGGGCA
>NZ_JBIWYK010000051.1:0-11132 GCF_044752385.1 Allobosea sp. CER48
CTCGCGGACGTCGAACCCGTCCCGCAGCTCCGGGATGTGGCTGGCGATGGCGCCGCCGAGAATCCCCGTGAAGGTCGCCCTGCCCTCCGGCGAGACGACGAGGCCATTGGCCGCCTCGAAGGAGGCGTTCCAGGCGATGGCCTCCTCGCGCGCCAATGCCGGCGGCAAGTCGAGCTCGAGCCTGCCGTCGACCAGCTTGACCGGGTAGCCGCCGGGCAAGCCCCCCGGGCCGGGCACATGACCCTGCCAGGGTTTGCCCGCCGCCATGGCGAGCAGCATCGGCACGCCGCTCGCGCCCGATATCTCGATCACCGGTTCGGGCGTGAGCTGGATATCGGCGAAGTGGGCGTAGACATCGGAAACTTCCTCGCCATCCAGCCAGACGCGCGGGGCGCGCCCGCCGCGCTCCTCCGGGCGGCGGCGCCAGGCGGCGAGGTTCTGGTAATGCGCGAGAACCTTGACCTCGGCACCGGCGCGCGTCGCGGCCGAGCCGGCGAAGACGTTGGACAGGATCGCGACATTCCCCATGCCGCAGGAGACGGCATGGCCCATCGCGCGGATCATGCCGTTGACCACGTCGGGGAAGCTGCAATTGACCAGCGTCACCGGCTTGCCGCAGCGCGTGATGGCGGCCGCGACGCGTGCGCTGATCAGCGCCTGAAAGACGGCCGTCGCGCTCAGGCCGACCTCTGCAACGAGACGCGTCCAGGCGTTGCCGCTCTGGGCGATGACCTGCGAGGTCTGGATCGAGGCGGCCTGCACGACGATGCGGGGGTCTGCTGCCGCGAGCAGCGCGTCCGAGGCGTCCGGCGCGAGCAAGTCGATGGCGTGGGTGGTGAAACGCGCGTTGGCCCCGAAGAGCGCGGCACGGGCATTGGCGGCAGTGCGCAGCCAGTTCAGCCGTTCGAGATTGCGCCCGGCGATGATCACCTCGACCGGCTCGCGGGCGGTCGCGGCGATGTCGAAGGCGATGCGGGCGGCGAAGCCGCCGGTGCCGGAGATCAGGATATCGCAGCTCGCCATGTCAGCGCCCCGTTGCGGCCCTGTCCCAGCAATCGTCGAGCCGGGGTGAGAGCTTGTGCTTCATGATGCGCTGGCTCGCCGTGCGCTCGAACTCGTCGACGAGGGCGATGTAGCGCGGGTTCTGGTAGGGCGCGAGGCGCTGGCCGAGCCAGCCGGACAGGGCCTGCGGATCGATGATCGCGCCGTGGCGCGGCTTGACGAAGAGCTTGATGTCCTGCTCGCCGATATCGGCGGCCACGCCGATCATCGCGCAATCCTCGACCGCGTCATGCTCGGCCGCGACATGCTCGACCTCCCAGGCCGAAACGTTCTCGCCGCGGCAGCGCACGCTGTCGGTCATGCGGCCGTGGAAATAGAGGTTGCCGTCGACATCGAAGGAGCCGAGATCGCCGGTATGGAGGGCGCCGTTACGCAGAGCCTTCGCGGTCGCCTCGGGATTGTCGAGATAGCCGGGGAAGATCGCGCCGGGGACGCTGGTCCCGACCACGATCTCGCCGCGCTCGCCGACCGCTACCGGCATCGCCTCGCCATCGAGCAGGCTGACGGTGAACCAGGGCATCGGCCGCCCGACCGAACCGACCACGCCGCTTGTATTGCAGGTCGTCAGGCTGGAGGCTTCGGTCATGCCATAGCATTCGCGGATATCGACGCCGAAGCGGTCGCGGAACTGCCGCCAGATGTCGGCCGGGCAGCCGCCGCCCCAGGCGATGCGCACGCCATGCTCGCGATCTGCAGCGGAAGACGGCTGCTTCAGCAGGATCTGAAGGATGCCGCCGAGATAGTGGATATGGGTCGCGCCCTCCTCCCGGACCTGGGCCCAGAAACGGCTGGCGCTGAAGCGTTCGACCATGGCTAGCGTCACGTCGCGGATCATCGGCAGCGGCAGAAGCTGGGCGCCGCCGATATGATAGAGCGGCTCCCAGACGAAGAAGACCTCACCGGGCTGCGCATCCGACAGGTAGAGCACGCTTTCGGCCGCCAGCCGCAGCATCCGGTGCGAGACGATCACGCCCTTCGGCCGCCCGGTCGTTCCGGAGGTGTACATGATGGCGAAGACGGCATCCGCAGCCGGGGCCGGTTCGTCGAAACAGACGGTTCCGGCGAGCACCGCATCGAGATCGCCGCCCGGCGCATGCAGCAGCACCGGCAAGGCCGCGTCCGGCCCCATCGCTTCGGCGATCTGGGGGGCGAGCTCGATGTCAGCGACGATGAGGCGCGGGCCGGAATGGGTCAGGAGATAGTTCAGCCCCTCGCCGCGCTGCTGGGCGTTGACCGGCACCCAGGCGACGCCGGCCCGCGCGAGCCCGAAGACCACGGCGATGGTCGCGATCGAATTGCGCATCATCACCGCGACGCGATCCCCCGCGACGATACCGCGTCCCCGCAAATGTCCGGCGAAGGCGGCCGAGCGCCGCTCGATCTCGCCATAGCTCACCGGCTCGCCGCCGAAGCGGGCATAGACGCTGTCCGGCTCGGCGGCGGCGCGCGCGGTCAGAAGGCCAACGAAGCCGTCTTTGTCAGGAGAGATCATGGTTGCGCTTCGGTCGTCGATGTCAGGAAGAGGAGGAGGAACGAAAGCGTTCGGCCAGCAGCAGCATCGCCGTCACCACCACGAAGACGACAACCGAAACCGCGGCCAGCGTCGGGTTGAGCTGCAGGATCATGTCGTCCCACATCTGCTTCGGCAGGGTCGTCTTGACGCCGCCCGAAACGAAGATCGCGATGGTGAGCTCGTCGAAGGAGGTGATGAAGGCAAAGAGGAAGGCCGCGACGAGGCCTCCCTTGACCAGCGGGATCGTCACGCCTGTCAGGGTGCGGACGCGGTTGGCGCCGAGCGTCGCCGCCGCCTGGTCGAGCCGCTGGTCGTAAGTCTTGAGCACGGCCGCGATGGTGACGAGCGTGAACGGGATCGCCAGCACGGTATGGCCGATGATCAGGCCGAGATCGGTGGCGACGAGACCGATCCGGGCGAAGAGGTAGAACAGCCCGACCGCGATGACGATGCGCGGCACGATCATCGGCGCCAGGAAGAAGGCGAAGATCAGCCCGCCCCAGCGCGTGCGGCTATGGGCCAGCGCCAGCGCCGCGAAGCCACCGATCGCGGTTGCGGCCAGCGCCGTGGCGAAGGCGACCATGAAGGAGCGCAACGTCGCCTGAAGCCAGAGCGGCGATTCGAAGTAGGTGCGGAACCAGCCGATCCCGTAGCCCGGCGGCGGAAATTCGAGGAACTGCGACGAGGTAAAGGCGAGCGGGATCACCAGCAACGTCGGCAGCACCAGAAAGCCGATGGCGAGCCAGCAGAAGCCCGGCAGCAGCGCCGCGCAGATGCGCTTGCCCAGCACGCGTTGCGCAACAGCCGCGATGCGCCCGGCGATGTCCGCGACGATGCCGAGAATGGCGAGACCGAGATCGCGGATGCGCCCGCCCCCGGCCTGCGCCGAGCCGCCGGCGATCGTCGAGATCCCGAAGAGCCGGTCATAGATCCAGCAGGAGACCAGCGCAGCCGCCAGCATCATTGCCGCAAGCGCCCCGGCGAAGGACCAGTTCAGCAACTCCTGCACCTGCGTGATGATGAGCTGGGCGAGCATCGTCTCCTGCCGCCCGCCGAGGAAGGCCGGCACGATGAAGAAGCCGAGCGAGGAGATGAAGACGAGCAGGCCCGCTGCGGCCACACCCGGCAGGGAGAGCTTGAAATAGACCAGCCAGAAGGCCCTCGCCGGAGCGGCTCCGAGCGTCTGCGCGGCCTGCACCAGGCGGCGATCGATGCCGGTCATCACCGGCAGCATGGTCATCACCGCAAGCGGCACCATGGCATGGACCATGCCGACCATGACACCGAACATGTTGTGCAGCAGCGGCAGGGGCTGATCGACGAGACCGGAGCCCGTCGCCAGCGAATTGATGATGCCGCTGCGACCGAGCACGATCATCCAGGCGAAGGTCTTGACGAGATAGCTGGTCCAGAACGGCACCATGACGAAGAGCAGCATGCGGCCGCGGAACATGTCGGGCAGGCGCGC
This sequence comes from Allobosea sp. CER48, assembly GCF_044752385.1. Taxonomy (NCBI): domain Bacteria; kingdom Pseudomonadati; phylum Pseudomonadota; class Alphaproteobacteria; order Hyphomicrobiales; family Alloboseaceae; genus Allobosea; species Allobosea sp. CER48. The sequence continues at coordinate 4,044 of NZ_JBIWYK010000051.1, forward strand.
CAGCCAGTAGGCCAGCGGATAGCCGATCAGCAGCGACCAGAGGGCCGTCCAGCCGGCGATGCGGAACGTGATGCCGAGCACCCGCAGATAGACATCGGTCGCGGCGATGCGCTGGTAGGCGCCGGCCGAGAAGCCGCCGGTTTCGGGATCGACGAGGCTGAGGCCGAGCAGCTGCGCCACCGGCCAGGCAAAGAAGACAGCAAGGAACGCGAGGCCGGGCACCGCCAGCCAGAGGGGACCGAACCTGAACCGGCTCCGGCGCGCCGGACCCGTGCCTGCCGCGACCGCGCTCATGCGACCAGCACCGCCTTGTCGCGGGCCCAGCCGGCGACGATGGCCTGGTCGATGGCGGGCACCGGGTCGTCCGGCCCCAGCCGCAGCACGAGCGGACTGCCGTCTCCGAGCGCGGCAATGACGCGCGTCTCCGAGCCGGCATAGACGATTTCGCTGACCCGGCCGCGGACGGCATTGCCGTCGCGCTCGCCGAGATGGAGGTTCTCCGGCCGGATGACGAGGGCGGCGTCCTTGCTCTGGCAATTGGCGTCGCTCGGCAGGGCGAAGCGGCCATGGGGCGTGTCGAGCGCGCCGTTGCCGTCCCACCTGCCGCGGAAGATGTTCGAGATGCCGATGAAATCGGCGGCGAAGGCGGTGCGCGGGCGCTCGTAGATTTCGCGCGGCGTGCCGAGCTGCTCGATCTTCGCATGGTTCATCAGGCAGATGCGGTCGGACATCGCGAGCGCTTCCTCCTGATCGTGGGTCACGTACACGATCGTGGCGCCGCTCTCGCGGTGCAGCCGCTTGATCTCGATCTGCATGTGTTCGCGCAGCTTCTTGTCGAGGGCGCCGAGCGGCTCGTCCATCAGGATGATCGAGGGCTGGTAGACGAAGCAGCGCGCCAGCGCGACGCGCTGCTGCTGGCCACCGGACAATTCGCGCGGGAAGCGCCCGGCGAGATGGCCGAGATGGACCATGTCCAGCGTGGCTGCGACCCGGCCGGCGATCTCGCCGGCGGGGCGGCCGCGCATCTTGAGCGGAAAGGCGATGTTCTCCGCTACGGTCAGGTGCGGGAAAAGCGCGTAGTGCTGGAACACCAGGCCGATATCGCGCTGGTGGACGGGCATGTTCGACTGGTCGCGCCCGTCGATCACCACCCTGCCCTCGCTGGCCTCGACCAGACCGCAGATGAGCTGAAGCAGCGTCGTCTTGCCGGAGCCCGAAGGCCCCAGCAAGGTGAGGAACTCGCCCTCGGCAACGCTGAGCGAGCTCGGCTCGAGGGCCATGGTCGCGCCATAGCGCTTGCCAAGTCCTTCGATGACAAGCTTGCCCTCGACCACGAGCTTGGCCGATTTCGGCTCGATCGCGTTCATTCCGGCACCCGTCCCCATCGCCGTCAGGTCAGGAGCCAGGCGTTGAAGCGCTCGGTGACCTTGGCGCGGTTGGCGCTCCACCAGTCCTCGTTGGCGATCGCCATCTGCTTCAGGTTCTCCGGCGAGGTCGGCAGCACCTTGGCGCGCTCGGCGGGGATGGTCTGGTAAGCGTCGAGATTGGTCGGGCCATAGGCCAGCGCCTCGGTGAAGACGGCCTGCGCCTTCGGATCGGAGCAGAAGCGGATGAACTGCCGCGCGACGTCCGCCTTCGGGCCGCCCTTGGGCAGGCCCCAGCCCTCGATCGAGTAGAGGCCCTGGTTCCACACGATCTTGGCCTGCGTGCCGCCGTCGATCGCCGCCTGCAGGCGGGCGTTCCAGCCCGGCAGCATGTCGACCTCGCCGCTCTGCAGGAGCTGCGTCGACTGGGCGCCGCCGGTCCACCAGACCGCGACATGCGGCTTGATCTTGTCGAGCACCTTGAAGGCGCGATCGATATCGAGCGGATAGAGTTTGTCGAGCGGCACGCCGTCGGCAAGCAGCGCCTGCTCGATCGTATCGATCGGATTCTTGCGCAGCGCGCGGCGGCCCGGGAACTTCTCGACATTGAAGAAGTCGGCCCAGCTCGCCGGCGCGGTCTTCACGCGGTCGGTGCGGTAGGCGAAGACAGTCGAATAGACATCCGTGCCCATGAACTCGGGCGAGATCGCCTCCGGCATCAACTTCGGGACATCGGCATGGGCGAAGCCGATCGGATCGAGCAAGCCCTGCGCCTTGAGGATGTCGCGGGCCGAGAGCGTCAGCGTGCAGACGTCCCAGGTATAGGACTTGGTCTCGACCATCGCCTTGAACTGGGCGGTCGGCTCGGCCTCGCGTGCGACGTTGACGACCTTGTTGCCGGTCGCCTTCTCGAAGGGATCGTAGAAGGCCTTGCGAAAGGCCGGACCGAACGGGCCGCCGGGATCGGCAACCGTGATCTGGGTCGCGGCGCGCGCCGTGCCCGTCAGGTACGGCGCTGCGACCGCGCCGGCGGCAACGCCGCCAGCGAGTTGCAGCAGGGTGCGCCTGGTCGGCTTCGTCATGCTCGTCATCGTCTACTCCCCTTTCAAGCGGTTTTCCGCATTTCCCCATGGGTGATCGGATGGACAGGTGGCGCGATCAGGCCGACTTCCGCGCCGCCCGCTTGGCCAGGAAGGCCTCCATCATCCGCGCCGGCTCGCCGGTTGCGTAGGCGGCGCGCTGGTTGCGGATGCCGGCGGCGAGGCACTCGCGGAAACTCTCCTCGGTGACTTCGCGGAAGCGCGCCTTGTTCAGCCGCATGGCGACCGGCGGCTTGGCGGCGAGTTCCTCGGCCAGCGCGAGCGAGGCCGGCAGCACCTGCTCCTTCGGCACGATCCGGTTGATCAGGCCGATGCGGACGCACTCGTCGGCATCCATCATCCTGCCGGTCAGGGTCAGGTCGATGGTGCGGGCGATCCCGATCATCTCCTTCATGATCCAGGGGCCGGTGACCGAGGCGATGCCGGAATTGATCTCGGGCTGGCCCATGGTGACGCCGGCATGACCGACGCGCAGGTCACAAAGCAGCGCGACCTGGAAGGCGGAACCGGCAGCGACGCCGTTCAGCGCCGCAATCAGCGGCTTCGAGAGCGAGCGCATGCGATCATAGAGGCGCTCCCATTCGCCCATCCACAACTCGGCGCGGTCCGGATCGAAGGTCTTGGTCTCGTTGAGGTCCTGACCGGCGCCGAAGGCGCGATCGCCCGCACCCGTCAGGATGATCGCGCGGACACCCTCGTTGGCCTCCATCTCGTCGAAGCAGGCCACCAGCCGCTCGCGCATCGGCGCATTCCAGGCGTTCAGGATCTCGGGGCGGTTGAGGGTGATGATGCCGACTGCGCCACGCACCTCGACCAGAACAGAGTCCTTCATAGCGCTCTCCGATGAGTGTTTATTGCAATGTAATAACTTCTATTGATTATTCTGCGCCAAAGGCTCAGCTTGTCAAGATCGTTAGCCGCAGCCATTGATCGCGCCGAGGAGAGCAGGCCCCGATGACGATGCCCGAAGAGACCCCGCCCGGCCGGAAGCGCACGTCGCAGGCGGCCGACCAAGCGCCCCGCAAGGACGACGCGCTGATGGTCAATTCAGTGGAGAAGGCGTTCCGCGTGCTCTCGGCCTTCGGCCGCCAGCACCAGACGCTCAACCTGTCGCAGGTCGCCTCGGAAACAGGGATGGATGTCAGCGCCGCCCAGCGCTTCACTCACACGCTCACCAAGCTCGGCTATCTCCGCAAGGACGCGCAGACCAAGCGCTTCGAGCTGACGGCGAAGACGCTCGACCTCGGCTATCATTTCGTCCGCAGCAGCCGCCTGCTCGACCGGGCGATGCCCTACCTGATGCACTTGAGCAAGGAGACCGAGGAGACGGTGAACCTCACCGTGCGCGAGGAGACCGAAATCATCTTCGTCTCGCGCTTTCTCAGCCGGCACGTGCTCAACACCGACGTCATCATCGGCACGCGGATGCCGGCCTATGCCACGGCGCCGGGCATCGCCATGCTGTCGCGCCTGCCCGAGGACGAGGCGATGGCGATCATCGACGCCTCCGACCGCCGCGCCTACACGCCCTCGACAACCTGGCAGCGCGAGACGCTGCGCGAGAAGCTGCGCCAGTCGGCCGCGCAGGGCTACGCTACCGCCTTCGAGGAGGTGTATATCGGCGATGCTTCGATTGCCGCCGTGATCGTCGATCATCACGGTCGCCCCGAAGCCGCCGTCAACATCGCGACCTCGACCTCGCGCTACAGCCATGAGGAGGTCGTCTCGCGCTTCTCCTCGCTGGTGATCGCTGCCGCCCACGCCATCTCGCGCGTCTGAGAAAACGGGGCGAATGCCCTTGACAGGCCGCATTCTCATTTATCAAAATCCGAAAACTTATATCGCATTGCAATAACATTGAGATTCCATGGAACGCTCGCAGGCGCAGTTCCGCCGTGTGGCTAGCCGCCACGGAGCAGCGGTGACCCTCAGCTTCGATGGCATGTCCATCCGGGCGACCGCCGGTGACAGCGTTCTCGCCGCGCTGCTGGAGAACGGCGCGCTCGCCCGCCGCCTCGAATTCGGCGCCGAGCCGCGGGCGGGCTTCTGCCTGATGGGCGCCTGCCAGGACTGCTGGGTCTGGAGTGCGGCGGGCGGCCGGATCAGGGCCTGCACCACGTCGGTCAGCGAGGGCATGGAACTCTTCGCCGAACCGCAGGGCATGGCCGACGCCGATGACTGAAATCGTCATCATCGGAGCCGGCCCCGCCGGGATCAGCGCCGCCGAACTTCTCGTCGCACACGGGCTGAAACCCATCCTGATCGACGAAGGCGCTTGGGCCGGCGGACAAGGCTATCGCCGGCCGGCCGACGACCTCGCTCTCGACATGACCAGGCTGATGGGATCGGAAGCCGGGCGATACGCGAGCTTGCATCAACGCTTCGCCGCCTTGCGCTCCAGGATCGATTATCGGCCCCGCACGCTGGTCTGGGCGATCGACGGCCAGCGCCTGCACCTCCTGTGCGACGGCCGCGCCGAGACGCTCGATTGCGACAGGCTGCTGGTCGCCAGCGGAGCGATGGACCGGATCGCGCCCCTGCCGGGCTGGACGACCCCCGGCGTCTTCACCCTCGGCGGGGCGCAGGTCGCGCTCAAGGACCAGGGCTGCCTGATCGGCAGCCGCGTCGCCTTTCTCGGGTCGTCGCCGTTGCTGACACTGGCCGCGAAGCAATACCGCGCAATGGGCGCCGAGATCGCGGTGATCGCCGATACGACGCCATTCTCCGCCAAGCTCGCCGCGATGCCCGCTCTGCTCGGCGCGCCGCGCACATTCCTGCGCGGGCTCTGGTACATGGCTGCGGCCTTGCGCGCGGGTGTCCCGATGCTGCACGGGGTGACACCGGTCGCCATTGAAGGAAACGGCCATGTCGAAGCTCTCATCCTGCGCGACGGCAGCGGGCGGGAACGGCGTTTCGCCTGCGATGCGGTCGCACTCGGCTATGGTCTCAAGCCCGAGACGCAGCTAGCCGATCTCGCCGGGGCGGCATTCGCCTATGATCCGGATTTCCGGCTGTTCCTGCCGAAGATCGATAGCTTCGGCCGAGCGCGGCCCGGCCTGTACCTGGCTGGAGACGGGGTGCGGATCGGCGGCGCCGATGCCGCCGAGGCCAGCGGGACGCTCGCGGCCCACGCCATTCTTTCGGATCTAGGCCACGCGCAGGACATCGCTGCGATCAGGCCACTGGCGCGGCACGTCGCACGGCTGCGCAATTTCCAGCGCGGGCTGGCACGCGCCTTCGCCTGGCCGAAGGAGCAGATCGCCGCCCTGCCCGATGCGGTCACGCTCTGCCGCTGCGAGAACGTGACGGTCGGCGAAGTCCGCGCCGCAATGGCCAAGGCGCTCGGGCCAGTCGAGGTCAACCGGGTGAAGGCGATGACCCGTTGCGGGATGGGGCGCTGCCAGGGGCGCGTCTGCGGGCCAGCGCTGCAGGAGATTGTCGCGGCGGGCGCCGGGCAAGGCGGGGAAGCGGCCGGCCGTTTGCGCGGGCAAGCGCCGGTGAAGCCGATCGCGCTCGCGGCAGCGGAAGAGCCGGCATGAGCAGACACACGACCGATGTCGCGATCGTCGGCGGCGGGCTGATCGGGGCCTGGACCGCCTTCTTCCTCGCAAGGCGTGGACAGCGCGTGACGCTGGTCGAGAAGGGCGTCGTCGGCGAGCAATCGAGCGGCGTCAATTTCGGGAACCTGCGCCTGCAGGGGCGCTTTCCCGGCCAGTATCCGCTGTCGCTGCGCTCGCAGGCGCTATGGGAGGATTTCGACGCGCTGATCGGCGAGGATTGCGAATTCGAGCAGACCGGGCATCTCTACCTCGCCTATGACGAAGAGGAGCAGGCGAAACTCGAGGGCTATGCCAAGGTCTCGGAATCCTACGGGCTGGCGATCGAACGGGTCGGCCCCGCCGATCTGCGCCGGCGCTGGCCCTGGCTGGGCGAACGTGCCGTAGCTGCCACCTTCTCCGCGCGCGATGCCACCGCCAATCCGCGACTCGCGACGCCGGCAGTGGCGCGGGCTGCCGCAAGACAGGGCGCCGCCATCCTGGAGAACACGCGCGTTACCGCGGTGAACCGCGACGGTGGCGGCTTCGAACTGACTCTGTCGAACGGCAGCCACTTGAGCTGCGGTGCGCTGGTCAACTGTGCCGGGGCATGGGCGCTGGAGATCGCCGAGCGCTTCGGCGAGACCGCTCCGGTCTTCCCGGCCGGACCGCCGCAATTCGTGACCGAGCCGTTCCCCTACCGGATCGAGCCCTCGGTGCAGGCGATCGACGGCTCGGTGATCTTCCGGCAGATCCCGCGCGGCAACATCATTCTCGCCGGCTATCCGCGCACCTCGGCCGATCCGCAGGCGAACCGCGCACCGGTGCCCCCGGCCAAGACGCTGGCGGCGATGCGGGCGCTGGCCCGTGTGGCGCCGATGCTGGCGCAATGCCATGTCATCCGTGTCTGGTCCGGCATCGAGGCCTATCTGCCGGACATGGTCCCGGTGATCGGGCCCAGCGGAACGACGCCCGGCCTGTTCCACGCCTTCGGCTTCTGCGGCCACGGCTTCCAGATCGGCCCCGGCGTCGGACTATGCCTGAGCGAGATCATTCTCGATGGCGAAACGCCTACGCCTCTCGACCCGT
>NZ_JBIWYK010000052.1:0-11003 GCF_044752385.1 Allobosea sp. CER48
CTTGGGCGTGCGCCCGTCCCAGTACGGCACCTCGCCGATCGGCGTCGGCTTCACGCCGGTCAGCTTCTCGATCGCCGCGAGGTCGCCGCGCTCTTCCGGCGTGCAGAAGGCGATGGCAACGCCGGAAGCGCCGGCGCGCGCCGTGCGGCCGATGCGATGGACATAGCTCTCCGGCACGTTCGGCAGGTCGTAGTTCACGACATGGCTGACGCCGTCGACATCGATGCCGCGCGCGGCGATGTCGGTGGCGACGAGAATGCGGAGGGAACCGTCGCGGAAGGCGCCGAGCGCGCGCTCGCGCTGGCCCTGGCTCTTGTTGCCGTGGATCGCCGCCGCCCCGATGCCGGCCTGGTCGAGCTGACGCACGACCTTGTCGGCACCGTGCTTGGTGCGCGTGAAGACGATGGCGCGCTCGAGCTCGGGCACGTTCAGCGTCCTGGCCAGCAGGGCCGGCTTGTCGTTCGGCTCGGTGAAGATGACACGCTGGTCGATCTTCTCCGCGGTGGTCGCGACCGGCGTCACCGCAACCTCGACCGGATCGGTCAGATAGGCGGAGGCGATATCGCGGATCGGCTTCGGCATGGTCGCCGAGAAGAGCAGCGTCTGGCGCTCCTTCGGGATCAGCGTGGCGATACGGCGCAGCGCGTGGATGAAGCCGAGATCGAGCATCTGGTCGGCCTCGTCGAGGACGAGGAACTCGATCTCGCGCAGCGAAACGGCGCGCTGGTCGACGAGGTCGAGCAGGCGGCCGGGCGTGGCGACGAGGATGTCGACCTTCTCGCCGAGCGCGCGGATCTGCTTGCCGACGGGCACGCCGCCGAAGATCACCATCGATTTCAGCGAGGTGAAGCGCGCATAGGCGCGGATGTTGGTCTCGATCTGGGCCGAGAGCTCGCGCGTCGGCGACAGGATGAGCACGCGCACCGAGCGGGCCGGCATCTGGCGCGGCTTGCCGAGCAGGCGATGCAGCATCGGCAGCGCGAAGGCGGCCGTCTTGCCGGTGCCCGTCTGGGCGGCACCGAGCAGGTCGCGGCCCTTCAGAATGTGGGGGATCGCCTGCGCCTGGATCGGCGTGGGCGTCTCATAGCCCTCGGCCGCGAGCGCCTTGAGCAGGGGCTCGGCGAGGCCGAGTTCGGTAAATTTGGTCAAGAAGAAGCTTTCTGGGCGCCGTGATGACGGGGGGCGCATGTGGTTATCGGCTGCGCCGCCAGCCCGTATCCGGCCTGGATATCAGAGAATCGATCCAACCGGCGAACCGCTAGCCACAGCGCCGGAAGGCTTGTCGTGGACCGGGCGGGCGAACGCCCACCCGGCCGATAGGCTCGTCAGGCGACGGCGAGGTTGCCGGCCGAGGTCTTGCCGGTCTTGCGATCGGCAACGAGTTCGTAGGAGACGACCTGGCCGTCGCGCAGCTCGCGCAGGCCAGCGCGCTCGACGGCGCTGATGTGGACGAACACGTCCTGGCCGCCGTTCTCAGGCGTGATGAAGCCGTAGCCCTTGGTGGCGTTGAACCACTTCACGGTGCCCTTGTTCATGGGGGTAGTCCTTACGTTTCAGATCCGCGACTATCGTGATGACACAACGTGACGCGCGGACGCCTCGCCATGGCCTTGTAGCGATGTGTGGTGGATCTGATTCGTAACCGCCACCGGACAGGCCGCCAAGCGGAGGAGTGGCCAGAACCCGGCCGCATCTCGTCTTACATCGGTGCGGATAGCACGAAATACAAGACAGGTCCAGCAAACGGGCCGGGAACGCTCGGAACATGGCGGGCGAGCACGTGTTTGACTGGCAAGCGGAGGTCAGACAATGCCGATAACGCTCAAGGGTTCATGCTGCTGCGGGGCGGTTCACTTCTCGGCCGAAAGCCATGCCCCGGTTCCCTACCAGCTCTGCTATTGCTCCATCTGCCGCAAGACTGCCGGTGGCGGCGGGTTCGCGATCAATCTGTCGGCCGTAGCCGGGACCTTGAAGGTCGAGGGCGAGGACGCGGTCGGCAGCTTCAGCGCCATCATCCACGACGACGATGGCAAGGGCACGCGCTCCCCGGCGCAGCGATGCTTCTGCAAGCTTTGCGGTACCGCGCTCTGGCTGTTCGATCCGCGCTGGCCGGAACTGCTGCACCCCTTCGCCTCGGCGATCGACAGTCATCTGCCTCGCGCCCCGGAGAAGACGCATCTCATGCTGCGTTTCAAGGCCAGCTGGGTCGATGCCGACATCGGCGCGAACGATCAGAGCTTCGAGGACTATCCGGTGGAGTCGATCGAGGAGTGGCACCGCAAGCGCGGCCTCTGGGTCGACTGAACCGGCACGCGCGCCGGCTATCGCGACAGGCGGTCGACAAGGCTCCGCAGCGGGCCAAGGTCCGGGATCGCGTGATAGCGCTCATGCCCGGACGGCTCCTCGGCATGCTCCAGGACCCAGGTAAGGTCGTGCGGCACATGGACCGCCCACGAACCGGCCTCCAGCGCCGGCAGAATGTCGGACTTCAGTGAATTGCCGACCATCATCGCCCGCCCCGCCCCATCGCCATGGCGAGCGAAGATCCGCTCGTAGGTGGCAGCCTTCTTGTCGCTGACGATCTCGACCGCGTCGAAGAAGTCGCCTAGGCCGGACTGGGCGAGCTTGCGCTCCTGGTCGAAGAGATCGCCCTTTGTGATCAGCACCAGGCGATAGCCACCGGCGAGCGCCTCCAGCGTCTCCTGCACATGCGGCAAGGTCTCGACGGGGTGCGCGGCCATCTCCCGGCCGGCCGCCAGGATTTCCCCGATGACCGAGGACGGCACCTGCCCCTTCGTGACCTCGATCGCGGTCTCGATCATCGACAGCACGAAGCCCTTGATGCCGAAGCCGTAGAACCCGAGATTGCGCTTCTCCGCCTCGAGCAGGCGGCCGGAGATCTCGGCCGCTTCGCCGTGCTCTCCGAGCAGCGCGACGAAGCGATCCTCCGTCATCCTGAAGAACTGCTCGTTCTGCCAGAGCGTGTCGTCGGCATCGAAACCGATCGTTGTCAGGTTCAGCGGCACGGACACCTCGTCATGGCCGGGCCAAGCCCGGCCATTCCTGTCTTTGTTCCTGCAACGCGGTGTTCAAGACGTGGATGCCCGCCGGAGGGCGAGCATGACGGCTTGTTTCCCGCAGCTAGGCCTTCAGCCTTCCTTCTGCTTGACCGCACCGAGCGCCGCCTGCGCCGCGGCAAGCCGCGCGATCGGCACACGGAAGGGCGAGCAGGAAACGTAGTCGAGGCCAACGCTCTCGCAGAAGCCGATCGAGGCCGGATCGCCGCCATGTTCGCCGCAGATGCCGAGCTTGATGCCCGCCCGGGTCTTGCGGCCGCGCTCGGCGGCGAGCTTCACCAGTTCGCCGACGCCCTCCTGGTCGATGGTGACGAAGGGGTCGGCGTCGAGCAGGCCCTTGGCGGTGTAGGAGCCGAGGAAGGAGGAGGCGTCGTCACGGCTGATGCCGAGCGTCGTCTGCGTCAGGTCGTTGGTGCCGAAGGAGAAGAACTCGGCGCTCTCGGCGATCTCGGCGGCGCGCAGCGCGGCGCGCGGCAGCTCGATCATGGTGCCGACCTGATAGTCGATCTTCGTGCCGCTCTCCTCCATCACCGCCTTGGCCATGGCGTCGATGCGGGCCTTGACCAGATCGAGCTCGGGCTTGCCCATGACGAGCGGTACCATCACCTCCGGGATCACCGGCTTGCCTGTCTCCTTGGCGGCGATGACGGCCGCCTCGAAGATGGCGCGTGCCTGCATCTCGGCGATCTCGGGGAAGGCCACCGCCAGGCGGCAGCCGCGGAAGCCGAGCATCGGGTTGAACTCGTGCAGCTCCGCCGCGCGGTGCTTCAGCGCGTCGGGCGAAACGCCGAGCGCTGCGGCAACCTCCGCGATCTCCTTCTCGCCCTGCGGCAGGAATTCGTGAAGCGGCGGATCGAGCAGGCGGATCGTGACCGGCAGGCCGCTCATGATGGTGAAGAGCTGGACGAAGTCCTGGCGCTGTACCGGCAAGAGCTTGGCCAGCGCCGCCCGCCGGCCCTTGTCGTCCGGCGCGAGGATCATCTCGCGTACGGACTGGATGCGGTGCTCGTCGAAGAACATGTGCTCGGTGCGGCAGAGCCCGATGCCTTCGGCGCCGAATTCGCGGGCGGTCTTCGCGTCCTCCGGCGTCTCCGCATTGGCACGGACCTTGAGGCGGCGGACCTTGTCGGCCCAGCTCATCAGCGTGCCGAAATCGCCGGAAAGCTCCGGCTGCTGCATCTTGACCTCGCCGAGCAGCACCTGGCCGTTGCCGCCATCGATCGTGACGAAATCACCGGCCTTGAGCGTCGCCGCCCCGACCGCGAGCGTGCCCTTGGCATAATCGACACGGATCTGGCCGGCGCCGGAAACGCAGGGCTTGCCCATGCCGCGCGCCACGACTGCCGCATGCGAGGTCATGCCGCCGCGCGTGGTCAGGATGCCTTCGGCGGCATGCATGCCGTGGATGTCCTCCGGCGAGGTCTCGACGCGCACGAGGATGACCTTGCGGCCGGCCTTCTTCGCAGCTTCGGCATCGTCGGAGTTGAAGACGATCTCGCCGGCAGCGGCGCCGGGGGAAGCCGGCAGGCCGGCGGTCAGCACGCGACGCTCGGCCTTGGGGTCGATGGTCGGGTGCAGGAGCTGGTCGAGCGCGCCGGGCTCGACGCGGCCGACGGCCTCCTGCTGCGAAATCAGGCCCTCATTGGCGAGGTCGACCGCGATCCTGAGCGCGGCCTTGGCCGTGCGCTTGCCGGACCTGGTCTGCAGCATCCAGAGCTTGCCCTCCTGGATGGTGAACTCCATGTCCTGCATGTCGCGATAATGCTTCTCGAGGATGCCGTAGATGCGGCAGAGCTCGGCATAGGCCTCCGGCATCTCCCTTTCCATCGAAGGCTTGTCGGAACCCGCCTCGATGCGGGCCTTCTCGGTGATGTCCTGCGGCGTGCGGATGCCGGCGACGACGTCCTCGCCCTGTGCATTGATCAGGAACTCGCCATAGAGCGCGTTCTCGCCGGTCGAGGGATTGCGCGTGAAGGCGACGCCGGTCGCCGAGGTGTCGCCCATGTTGCCGAACACCATCGACTGGACGTTGACCGCCGTGCCCCAGGAGGCCGGGATGCCGTTGAGCTCGCGGTACTTGATGGCGCGCGCATTCATCCAGGACGAGAAGACGGCGCCGACGGCGCCCCAGAGCTGCTGCTGCGGATCCTGCGGGAAGTCGGAGCCGAGCGCCTTCTTCACGATCTCCTTGTACTTGCCGACCAGCACCTTCCAGTCGTCGGCCTTGAGATCGGTGTCGAGATGGAGGCCCTTGCGCTCCTTGTAGTCCTCGAGCGCCTCCTCGAAGAGGCCATGGTCGATGTCGAGCACGACGTTGGAGTACATCGTGATGAAGCGGCGGTAGCTGTCCCAGGCGAAGCGCTCGTCGCCCGAAGCCTTCGCTATCGCCGCGACCGTGACGTCGTTGAGGCCGAGGTTGAGGACGGTGTCCATCATGCCGGGCATCGAGGCGCGCGCGCCGGAGCGGACGGAGACGAGCAGCGGGTTGGCAGGATCGCCGAAGACTTTGCCGGTGAGCTTGGCCATGCCGTCGAGCGCGGCCTTGACCTGCCCGTCGAGCTCGGCGGGGAAGCTCTTGCCGTTATCGTAGTACCAGGTGCAGACCTCGGTGGTGATGGTGAAGCCGGGAGGGACGGGCAGGCCCAGGTTGCTCATCTCGGCGAGGTTCGCGCCCTTGCCGCCGAGCAGGTTCTTCATTCCCGCCTCACCTTCGGCCTTGCCGTCGCCGAAGGTATAGACCCACTTCCCACCTGCCATCACATAGCCTCTTCAGTTCAGCCAACCACGGCAAACGCCCGGTCGGTGCGAAAGTTTCGTGCGCATGCCGCCGGTGGCCTTCCGGTACCGGCGGCGGGGTGTGGCGGTCATGCCCAAATCCGGATGAACAATCAATGAGCATGCGCAGCATCGCTTCATGCGATGCAATATGATCCCGCCGAAGTGTCAGGCCTTCTTCATCCGGGCGGCGCGCGGCCATCGTAACGGCCAGTTCACGATGCGCTCGGCCACGTCATCCTCCGGCACCTCGTCCTCGGAGGCGTAGACCCGTCCGCGCACGGAGACGCCGGCTTCGACGACCGTCTGCGGATCGCCGGAGACGAGCGGATGCCACCAGGGCAGGTCCTTGCCCTCGGCGACGAGGCGATAGGCGCAGGTCGGCGGCAGCCAGGGCAGCGTGCGCACCTCGTGCGGCGTCAGCGTCACGCAGTCCGGCACCTTCAGCGAGCGGTTCTTGTAATCCCGGCAGCGGCAGGTGCCGGCGTCGAACAGCCGGCAGCCGACATCGGTCGCGAAGATGCGGCCGGTGTCGTCATCCTCGAGCTTGACGAGGCAGCAGCGGCCGCAGCCGTCGCAGAGCGACTCCCACTGCTCGGCCGACATGGCCTCGAGCGGCGTGGTGCGCCAGAACGGCTCGTCTTTCGGCGGCTTCAGCGTCATGGCCGGCTTATGCTCCGCCGCGCGCCAAGATGGAAGGGCCTGGCTCCCGACCAGACCGGCGTCATCGCGCCAGCGCGGCTTCTGTGAGGTTCGTCACGCAATCTTTTCACCCATCCTCTTATACCCGGATGGGTCGTAACTATGTGTCCAATCTCGGGCGTTATGCTGTTGCCAAGATGGTTTTGGCGCGGCACGACTGTGCGGGGGCCATTCGAAGAGCCTGGAACGGCCATGGAGTTCAGGAAGGCAGGCTGGAGGACAAGGCTGAAGCGCGCTGCGCTCGCCGCGGACTCATGGCTCGACGCCAGCCTCTGGAATGCCGGCCGTCGGGCCGGCGAGGCCTATGAGCGCCTTCGCAGCCATGCCGACCGCCTGACCGTCACCGGAGGCAAGCGCTTCGCGGCCGAGATCGCCAGCGAGGGGCTCAATATCGGGATCGTCGGCGCGCTTGTCCTGCTGACGCTGTCGCTGCCGGCGTTCCGCATCGGCAACGAGGAGGCCCTGAAGAACCAGGTCCTCGCCGTCACCTTCCTCGACCGCTACGGGGCGCCGGTCGGCCATCGCGGCGCGCGCCACGATGATTCCCTCAGGCTGGAGGAGATGCCCGATCATCTGCTGAAGGCCGTTCTGGCCACCGAGGATCGCCGCTTCTACGATCATTTCGGTATCGACGTGATCGGCACCTTCCGGGCGCTGACGGTCAACGCCCGCGCCTCGGGCGTCGTCCAGGGCGGCTCGTCCCTGACCCAGCAGCTCGCCAAGAACCTCTTCCTCAACAACGAGCGTTCGCTCGACCGCAAGATCAAGGAAGCCTTCCTGGCCCTCTGGCTGGAAACCCGGCTGACCAAGAACGAGATCCTCAAGCTGTATCTCGACCGCGCCTATATGGGCGGCGGGACTTTCGGCGTCGCGGCGGCTGCCGAGTATTATTTCGGCAAGTCGGTGAAGGACGTCTCGCTGGCCGAGGCCGCCATGCTGGCCGGCCTGTTCAAGGCGCCGACGAAGTACGCGCCGCACGTCAATCTGCCCGCTGCCCGCGCGCGCGCCAACGACGTGCTCAATGCCATGGTCGATGCCGGCTTCATGACGGCCGGCCAGGTCGACAGCGCGAAGCGCAACCCGGCCACGCCGGTCGACCGCAAGCGCGATTCCAGCCCCGACTACTATCTCGACTGGGCCTTCGACGCGGTGAAGGAGCTGGCTGCCGAGGGCAAGCTCGGCCCCGACCGCGTGCTGCTCGTGAAGACGCCGCTCGATGTCGCGATCCAGTCCCGCGCCGACGAGGCGATCGAGATGATCCTGCGCCAGCACGGACCGGCCTATCGCGTGAAGCAGGCAGCGACCGTCATCATGGACCCGGACGGCGCGGTCCGTGCGATCGTCGGTGGCCGCGACTATGGCGCCAGCCAGTTCAACCGGGCGACCGCGAGCCAGCGGCAGCCGGGCTCGTCCTTCAAGGCCTATGTCTATGCAGCCGCGCTCTCCTCGGGGCTCTACAAGCCGACAACGATCGTCACCGACCGCCCGGTCTGCATCGGCAACTGGTGTCCGAACAATTACGGCCGCTCCTATGCCGGCTCGATGCCGCTGACCGTCGCCCTGGCCAAGTCGATCAATACGATCCCGGTGCAGATGTCGATCGCGATCGGCCGGGCCACCGGCGAGACGCATGAAGCCCGGGCGGCCGCGATCGGGCGCAAGAAGATCGTCGAGACGGCGCATGCGATGGGCCTGACCACCCCCCTCACCGACACGGTCTCCCTGCCGATCGGCGCGGCCGAGGTCACCGTCATCGACCAGGCGGCGGGATATGCCTCGCTTGCCAATGGCGGCAAGCGGGCGAAGCCCTATGCCGCCATCGAGATCAGCAACTCGCAGGGCGATGTGATCTATCGCCATGATCGCGACGAACCGCCGCCGAAGCAGGTGCTGAGCCCGCAGGTGGCGCAGGACATGAACTTCATGCTGTCGAAGGTGCCGACCGAGGGCACGGGCCGCCGCGCTGCGCTGGACGGCGTCGTCACGGCCGGCAAGACCGGCACGACCAACGGCTACAAGGATGCCTGGTATGTCGGCTATTCCGGCAATCTCGTCGGCGCCGTCTGGTTCGGCAACGACAATTCGGCGGAGACCGCCAACATGACGGGCGGCTCGCTGCCGGCGATGACCTGGAAGGAAATCATGCAGTTCGCCCATCAGGGGCTGGAGCTGAAGCCGATTCCGGGCGTGCCCACCACCGATCCGAAAGCCCTGGCCGTCGCCAGGGCCGGCACGGCTGCGCCCGATGCGGGCCAGCAGCCGGGCCCGGGCGCCGGACACATGCCGCGCCAGTCCTTCGAGGTGCTCTCGGCTGTCGGCTCGCTGTTCAAGACGATCGAACGGTCGCGTACGGCAGGCAGACCTGTGCAGGTCGGCATCCGGGAGGTTACGGGCGCAGACACGCGGCTGCGCTGAGACGCAGATGGTTGACGACCCGGCATTGCCCGGCTCAATTCGCGTGAAGGGCATCGCCAGCGGAAGGCAAGCGTGCGGATTCTCGATCTCGCCTATATTCTGGCGCTCGGAGCAGGGCTCGGCCTTGGCTCCGCGCATTGGGCGGTGGCCGGGCGCCCAGCCCTCGGCAAGGTCGAGGTCGGCGCCTGGATGGCCTGGCCGCGCAGTGGCGGCCGGAACATAGACCCTTACATGCGTGCGCATCTCGCGAGGGGCGCGCATTTGCCGCTCGGCTCCGGCGAGGGGCTCGAGCTGGTCGCCGAGCGCGACGACGATGGCCAGCCATTGGACGGTCTGTGCCGCTACACCCTCTCGGGCGCGACGCCGACGACTCGCGGCTGGACGCTTGGCGTCACCGATGCGGACGGCCTGCCGTTCCGCCTGCCTCTGGAGCGTACGAGCTTCACCGACGCCGAGATCGTACGGCCGGAGGATGGACAGATGGTCGTCAGCGCCTCCGCCACTCCGGAGGCCGGGAACTGGCTGCCTCTGCCCGTCAGCGGCCGGTTCCAGTTGCGCTTGCGCCTGTACGATACGCCGATTTCCAGCCAGACCGGCGAGACCCGCGCCGCGAACCTGCCGCGTATCCAGCGGCTCGACTGCCGATGAGCGCCATTGGGCACGATGCGGCAGGGCGCCATGCGCGGCCCGCCGGCTGGCGAACGCGGCTGCGCGGTGGCCTGACGCGGTTCCTGATGTGCACGCTGGCCGGGCTGATCCTCGCCGCCATCGTGCATATCGTGGCGATCCTGGCCGTTCCCTCCCTGTCCCGGCGCGATGCGGCCGACGTCTACCGGGAACTCGGCACGGAAGGCCATGCCGAACTCATCCCCGCGCCCGGCGCGGCACGCGGGCTTCCGGCCCTGCGCGAGGCCGACCCCAACGTCGCCATCGCGATCTGCAGCTACGATCTCTCGGCCGGCCCGGTCCGCGTCGTCGCCCGCACCGGCACGCTCCCGCTCGGCCTGACGCTGCACCAGCAGGGCGGCGGGGTGATCTACGCAATCACAGACAGGGCGGCGATCCGCGGCGTGCTCGATTTCCTGGTCCTGACCGAGGCCCAGCGCGACGAGCGCATCGCCGAGGACGAGGAAGGCGAGACCAGCCGGGAACTGCGCGTCGTCTCGGATACGACGCAAGGGCTGATCGTGGCGCGCGTGCTCGTGCGCCTCCCCTCCGACAAGGCCGATGCCGAGGCTCTCGCCACCGGTGTCGCCTGCGGTCCGGCGACTTGACGCGCAATCGACGCTCCGCTCAGCCCTTGTAGACGACCGGGCGCTTGGCGCCGCCGCCAAAGGCGTCGTTCAGCGGCATCTGGCAGAGCGGCGCGGATTCGGCGGCCAGCGCCATGATGGCGCGCTCGGCCCGGACCGCTTCCCGCGAGGGCATCTCGACGACGAGATTGGTCAATGCGTAGCGATAGCTCCTGATCCGGAAATCCAGTCGCTCGCAGACCCAGAAGATCAGCCCCTCATTCTCGACGACGCGCGCCATCGCCGGCTCCTGCTTGCCGGGCGGCACATCCGGGGAGGCTTCCGCGGCGCGCATGCGGACGCGGTCCATGCCGACGACCCGCATCGCATTGGCGCGGAAGGGGCCGATCAGCAGGCGATCCGCGTTGGCATCTTCCGCCAGCCGGTTGTAGCGCGAGACCTGCGAGGCGAAGGACATCGAGGTGAGCGCGCGGAAGTAGTCCGAGACATCGGTGGACTGGGCGGCGACCGGCAGGATGCGCGTGTGGGCGAGATTGGAGACCTCGCCCTGGAACACGCTCGCTTCATGGCCCGGCATGACGAAACGCCAGGCGCGATCCCGCAACTGCTCCTCGTCGTCGGTCAGGCGGAAATAGGACGCCGCCTCCCCGCGCCCCGCCGCGGCCAGGAAACCGGATTCAGGTGCGATCAGCTGCGACCAGAACGTTGGCCGCGGACGGCCGAGATCGCCGTCCGTCGCCGTGCAGGCGGAGAGCAACAGCGCCGATGACAGCATCAGCGC
>NZ_JBIWYK010000053.1:0-10984 GCF_044752385.1 Allobosea sp. CER48
GCGACGACCGTGGCCGGGACCTTCTCGAACGGGGTCTACATTCCCGAGCTGATCTATGTCTGCTTCCAGATGACCTTCGCCTGCATCACGCCGGCGCTGATCGTCGGCGCCTTCGCCGAGCGCATGAAGTTCTCGGCGCTGCTGCTGTTCACCGTGCTCTGGGTCACCTTCATCTATTTCCCGATGGCCCACATGGTCTGGTACTGGGGCGGGCCTGATGCGGTCGGCAACGCCGCCAAGGCGCTCGCCGAGGCCGGCGCGGACGGCAAGGTTGCGGCACAGGCCGCGCTCGACGCGGTCAATGCCGATGCCGGCATGCTCTTCAAGTGGGGTGCGCTCGACTTCGCCGGCGGCACGGTGGTTCACATCAACGCGGGCATCGCCGGCCTCGTCGGCTGCATGCTGATCGGCAAGCGCATCGGCTTCGGCAAGGAGCTGATGGCGCCGCACTCCCTGACCATGACCCTGATCGGCGCCGCGCTGCTCTGGGTCGGCTGGTTCGGCTTCAATGCCGGCTCGAACCTCGAGGCGAATGGCACCGCGGCGCTTGCCATGATGAACACCTTCGTCGCCACGGCTGCCGCCGCGCTCGGCTGGCTGTTCATCGAATGGGCGGTCAAGGGCAAGCCTTCGATGCTCGGCATGGTTTCGGGCGCCGTCGCCGGCCTCGTCGCCGTCACTCCGGCCGCCGGCTTCGCCGGACCGATGGGCTCGATCGTTCTTGGCCTCGTCGCCGGTGTCATCTGCTTCGTCTTCTGCACGACGGTGAAGAACGCGCTGGGCTACGACGACTCGCTGGACGTCTTCGGCATCCACTGCGTCGGCGGCATCATCGGCGCGATCGCAACCGGCATCCTGGTCAACACGGCTCTCGGCGGCGGCGGCATCCCGGACTACGCGAGCAAGCCCGGCGAGCTCGCTGTGGGCGCCTATGAGTTCGGCCCTGCCGTGATGGCGCAGATCAAGGCGGTGCTGTTCACGCTGGTGTTCAGCGGCGTCGGCTCGGCGATCCTCTACAAGATCGTCGACGTGATCGTCGGCCTGCGCGTCACCTCCGACCAGGAGCGCGAGGGTCTCGACATCGCCGAGCATGGCGAACGCGCCTACAATATGTGATCCCGCGGCGTTTCACGTGAATCCAGGACCCCAGCGATCACTCGCCGGGGTCCTTTTCGTCGACAGGGGCCTTGCGCCGCTCAGCCGGGCTCGTGCACCACGATCTCCAGCACCTGCACGCCGGCAGGCAGCTCGATCAGGAATTCGGCATCGCGCGGCAGGTGATGGATTCGGCGCGGGTCGGCCCCGGCGAAACGCGACATCGCCTCGATGCTCTCCCAGTAGGAGATCGTGACGAACTCGCTTTCGGTCTCGCGATCCTCCCGGAACATCTGCGCGCCCAGCGCCTTCTCCAGCAGCGGCATCACTCCCTCGCTGCGAAGATACGCGGCATATTCGTCCGCCCTGGCGGATGTCGTCCGCCCACGCCAGATTCTGGCGATACGCGCCGTCTTCGATGCCGTCATCGTTGCCTCCCGATCTGATCGCGAACGAAAACGCGAGTCCCCGTCGAGGTTCCCGATCCTCCCGACAACCGGCGGCAGGAGCGCGTGCGCCGGGTTCAAGGTTAAGCGGGTCTTAACCTCGCCTTCCTAACCTCTCGCTGATGGCCGGAATGATGCGGCCCTGACAGTCCGGACACGACCCAAAGCCGCATGCGCACCATTCGCCGCTCCCAATCGCTCATGGACCGCCTGCCCGATCCGGTGCGGGAGTTCCTGTCGCGCCGCGCCTCGGAGCTGACGGGGCTCGGGCTCCTGGCGCTGATGATCGCCATAGCGATCGCGCTGGCGAGCTGGTCGGTCGACGACCCCAGTCTCAACAACGCCACAAGCGGCGCCGTGCGCAACTGGCTCGGGCGCCCTGGCGCCATGGCCGCCGATCTCCTGATGCAGCTCATCGGCCTCGGGGTCATTGCCCTGCTGTTCCCGCCGATGATCTGGGCCTTGCGCCTGATGCGCTTTCATCTCTTCGATCGCGGTGCGCTCAAGCTCGGGCTCTGGGTGGTCGGCATCGGGGCAACCGCGGCCGTCGCCAGCGCCCTTCCCGCAACGCCGCGCTGGCCGCTGCCGACCGGCATGGGCGGCGTCATCGGCGACGGACTTCTGTTCGGCACACGCAACATCGCCGGCATCGCAGGCAGCGCCGTCGGCAGCCTGGTCGGCTTCCTCTATGCAGGCATTGCCATCCTGGCCGTGACGGCCGCGGCCGGCTTCGGCTTCGTCACCGACGAGGACCCGGCGCTTGACGCCGAGGACGCCGAGGACAGCTGGTCCGACGGCGAGGAGCGTCGTGACGACGAGCCTGGCATCACCGTCATCCTGATCGGCTGGCTCGCCCATGGCGCCATGGCGCTGCGCTCCGCCATCCTGCGCCGCCTGCCGCAGCCGCCGCAGCCCGCCGTCGATACCGGGCTCCTCCCGCCTGACGCCAACGGTCGGGTCCGGCGCGAGCCGCAGTTCGACGGAGCTCCCGCGGGCCGCCGCAGCCCGCCGGAATTCGATCCCGAGCCGCTTCCGGGGGCGCGTCCTGTCTTAGCGAAGGGGCGGGTTCCGGACGATACCGACGCGCCCTTCGATCTCGACGACGAGCCGCAGGACCTGCGCGACCTGAACGCTCCGCGCGTAACCATGCCACGCTCCGCGCCCAAGCCCGGCAAGCGCATGCAGCGCGAGGCACAACCCTCGTTGCTCGACCGGGAAGGCTTCGAGCTGCCGCCGCTGACCTATCTTGCCGAGCCGAAGAAGGTCGCGGCAAATGCGGTTTCGACCGATGCGCTCGAACAGAACGCGACCTTGCTCGAAGGCGTGCTCGAGGATTTCGGCGTGCGCGGCGAGATCACGCAGGTTCGCCCCGGCCCGGTCGTGACGTTGTACGAGCTGGAGCCCGCGCCGGGCACGAAGTCGTCCCGCGTGATCTCTCTCGCGGATGACATCGCGCGTTCGATGAGCGCGGTGTCGGCGCGCGTCGCGGTGGTGCAGGGCAAGAACGCGATCGGCATCGAACTGCCCAACAGCAAGCGCGAGACGGTGTTCCTGCGCGAGCTCCTCGCCAGCCAGGACTTCGAGGCGACCAAGCACAAGCTGGCGCTGTGCCTCGGCAAGACCATCGGCGGCGAGCCGGTGATCGCGGATCTGGCCCGCATGCCCCATCTTCTCGTGGCCGGCACCACCGGCTCGGGCAAGTCCGTCGCGATCAACACCATGATCCTGTCGATCCTCTACCGGCTGAAGCCGGAGGAGTGCCGCCTGATCATGGTCGATCCGAAGATGCTGGAACTCTCCGTCTATGACGGCATCCCGCACCTGCTCACCCCCGTCGTCACCGATCCCAAGAAGGCGGTCGTCGCCCTGAAATGGGCGGTCCGCGAGATGGAGGAGCGCTACAAGAAGATGTCGAAGCTCTCGGTGCGCAACATCGACGGCTTCAATGCCAGGGTCGGCGAGGCCAAGGCCGCCGGCGAGATCATCACGCGCACGGTCCAGACCGGCTTCGACAAGCATTCCGGCGAGGCTGTCTACGAGGAGGAGGTCATGGACCTCGAGCCTCTGCCCTATATCGTCGTCATCGTCGACGAGATGGCCGACCTGATGATGGTCGCCGGCAAGGAGATCGAGGGCACGATCCAGCGCCTCGCCCAGATGGCGCGCGCCGCCGGCATCCATGTCGTGCTCGCCACCCAGCGCCCCTCGGTCGACGTCATCACCGGCACGATCAAGGCGAATTTCCCGACCCGCATCTCCTTCCAGGTGACCAGCAAGATCGATAGCCGCACCATCCTCGGCGAGATGGGCGCCGAGCAGCTGCTCGGCCAGGGCGACATGCTCTACATGGCCGGCGGCGGGCGCATCACCCGCGTCCACGGCCCCTTCGTCAGCGATGCCGAGGTCGAGAAGGTCGTGGCTCATCTCAAGACGCAGGGCCGGCCGCAATATCTCGACGCCGTCACCTCCGAGGAGGAAGAGGGCGAAGAGGGCGAGGACGGCGCCGTCTTCGACAAGACCGGCATGGGTTCGGTCGAGAGCGACGACCCCTACGAGCAGGCCGTCGCCGTCGTCCTGCGCGACAAGAAGGCCTCGACCTCCTACATCCAGCGCCGCCTCCAGATCGGCTACAACCGCGCCGCCTCGATCATGGAGCGCATGGAGAACGAGGGCATCGTCGGACCCGCAAACCACGCCGGAAAACGCGAAATCCTCGTCGACGGTCCCCGGCCGCGCGAGGAGGAGGACTGAGCGGCGGCAGCTTGTCGTTCAATCCAGCAGGATCGACCTGATGTTCTGCCAGCTCGCCGCATCGGGCGCGCAGAGCAGTCCGGCCGGGCGCCCGGCCGGCGAATAGGGCCGGCCGTCGAGCAGCCGCGCATGGCCGCCGGCCTCGGTGTAGAGCAGCACGCCCGGCGCATGGTCCCAGGGATTGAGAACACCGTAGAGCAGGAATTGCAGGCGTCCCGCCGCGGCCAGACGATATTCCTGGCCGCAGCAGCGCAGCGAGCCGACCTCGAGGAAGGCAGGGAAGCGGCCGGGAAGCGTGCTGCGCAGCGGCTCGGGGAAGTACTGCCAGCTCGCCATGCCGTTCATGTCCCGTGTCGCGACGGCCGGTGCGACGCGCAGATCGCGGCTCGCGCCATCCGCCGAGCCCATCCATGCGCCTTCGCCGCGCAGGGCCATGGCGCTGTCCTGAGCCGTCGGATCATGGATCACGGCTGCCACGATTTCGCCTCTCACGATGACGGCCGCCATCACGGCGAAGAGCGAGAGGTCGCTGGCATAGTTGAGCGTGCCGTCGATCGGGTCGATGACGAAGGCGAGTTCGGCATCGGCCAGTCGATCAAGCAGCGCAGGGTTGTTCGTTACCGCTTCTTCGCCGATCAGTGCAGCGGCCGGAAACGCCTTGGCCAGTTCGGCGCAGATGAAGCGCTCGGCCGCCTCGTCGGCCTCCGTAACGACGTCGACCGGGTTCTGCTTGGCGCGGATATCGCTGTCGGCGAGGCGTCGAAACCGCGGCATCACCTCGCATCTCGCTGCCTCGCGCAGGATGGCGTCGAGCCTGTCGTGATCCTGACGTGTGAAGATCATCCGAGGTCGAACTCGACCAGGATCGGCTGGTGGTCAGAAGCCCGCGTCTCGATGTCGTAGGTGATGGCGCGCGCCCGCTCGGCTAGGTCCGGCGTCGCCAGGACATAATCAAGGCATCCCGGAGGGCCGTAGGTCTGGTCGCAGATGAAGGCGGAGGGCGGATGCGTCTCCGCACCCTTCAGCTCCGGCCAGAGATCGACCAGCGGCGGCACGTCGCCTTCGAACGGAGCGAGTAGCTGAGCCAGCCCGGCATCGTCCGGCCGCATGTTGAAGTCGCCGGTCAGGATCGCGCTCGCCGCGTTCGGAGTCGGCGCATAGGTGTGCGGGCCGGGCAGGCGCGGCGCCGCCTGCCGTGCGGCCGCCATGCGGTGGACCTGCCGGATCCCCTCGACCTGGGCGAAGCGCAGGACCGGGGAGGAATATTCCAGATGCGTCGTCATCACCCGGATCGGACCGAACGGCGTCTCGACCATGGCCTCGACCAGCACGCGCGGCATGTTGCGCGTCGCCGCCGCCTCCCAGGGCAGGGTGTGGCGCAGGGCCTGCGCCACCGGCAGGCGCGAGAGCAGCAGGTTGCCGAAGCGCTTGCGCCCGCCTTCGGCATCCGGGACATCGACGCCGATGGCTTCGATCGCGGTGAAGCCGGGCAGGAGCTCGCTGAACAGCGCGAACTGATCGGTCCGGTCATTGCCATCGAGATCGGGAAAATTGGCCGCGACCTCCTGCAGGCAGAGGACGTCGAAATCCGCCATCTGCCGGGCATGCTCGACAATGCGGCGGGGATTGACCCTGTCGTCGATGCCGCGCGCCCACTGGATGTTCCAGGTGATCAGTTTCATCGGGGAGCCGCTACTTGATGCCTGCGCGCATGAAGCTCTGCACGAACTGGCGCTGGAACAGCAGGAAGCCGACGAGCAGCGGTGCCGAGGTCATCAGCGTCGCCGCGCAGATCACCGCCCAGTCGATGCCCTGGTCGGCGGAGGAGAAGACCTGGAGGCCGACCGTCAGCGGGCGCGCCTCGACCGAGTTGGTGACGAGCAGCGGCCAGAGGAAGTTGTTCCAGTGATAGCTGACCGAGACGAGCCCATAGGCGATGTAGGTCGGCTTCGCGAGCGGGACATACACCCGCATCAGCACCTGCAGCGGGCTCGCGCCTTCGACGCGCGCGGCGTCGTCCAGTTCCTTCGGCACGGTTTTGAACGTCTGCCGCAGCAGGAAGATGCCGAAGGCCGACGCGATATAGGGCAGGGCGATCGCGGGGATGGTGTCGATCAGGTCGACCCTGGCGAGGGTGCGGTAGTTCTCGACGATCAGCGCGTCAGGCATGATCATCAGCTGCGCCAGGATCAGCACGAAGGCGACATCGCGGCCCCAGAAGTCCTGCCGCGCCAGCGCATAGGCCGCCAGCGTGCCCAGCACGAGCTGGAAGGCGAGGATCATGGTGACGAGGATGAAGGTGTTGAGGAAATAGCGGGCGAAGGGCGCCGCCGCCCAGGCCCGGGTGAAGTTGTCCAGCGTCAGAGGCGCGGTCAGCACGAAGCGCGTGGTGTGCTCGGCCGGGTGGAACGCCGCCCAGACCGCATAGGCCAACGGAAGCACCCAGATGAGCGCGAGCAGGATCGCGCCCGTCGATTCCAGTGTGAGCGACAGGCCCTTCGGCGCGTAGGGGTCCGTGCGCGTCGCGGCGGGGGCAGGTTGCGTCGGGGCGCTCATTGATAGTGCGTCCTGCGTTCGAGCCAGCCGTACTGGACGAAGGCGACCAGCGCGAGCAGCGCCAGCAGCACGCAGGTCAGAGTCGCGGCATAGGCCGTATCCCAGAAGCTGAAGCCGATCTGGTAGATGTAGAACAGCAGCAGCGTCGTCGCGTTGTCGGGGCCGCCGCGTGTCATGACGAAGATATGGTCGACCATGCGGAACGCGTTGATCACGGCATTGATCAGCACGAACAGCGTCGTCGGCATCAGGAGCGGGAACTGGATGCGCCGGAAGAAGGTCCAGCGCGAGGCCCCCTCGATCGCCGCCGCCTCGCCGAGGCTCGGCGGGATCGCCTGCAGCGCCGCGAGGTAGAAGATCATGAAGAAACCGGCCTCCTTCCAGATCGCGACGATGGTGATGGCGTAGAGCGCGGTATCCTGCGAGCCCAGCCAATTGGTCGAGCGGGCGCCGAACAGCCCGGCAATCTGCTCGAGCAGCCCGTATTGCGGCGTGTAGAAGAACAGCCAGATATTGGCGACCGCGATCATCGGCAGGATCGTCGGCGTGAAGAAGGCCATGCGGACGAGCGTGCGTCCCGCGATCCTGTCGTTGACCCAGACCGCCATCAGCAGCGCCAGCGCGATCGAGGTCGGGATGGTGCCGAGCGCGAACCAGAAATTGTTGCTCAGCGCCTTCCAGAAGATCGGGTCGGCCAGCATCTGCTGGTAGTTCTCTAGCCCGACAAAGCGCGCCGGGCGGCGCGCCTTCGGGGTCGAGTGGAAGCTCTCGATGAAGCTCGCGACCGCCGGCCAGTGCGTGAAGAGGACCAGGCACGCCATGGCCGGCAGCAGGAGCAGCCAGCCATGGATGGTCGCGGTCGCGCGGTTCGTCATCGGTAGGCCAGCGTCCGGCTCAGCGATAGGCCTTGAGGATGCGTTCGGCCTCGGCCTGCGCGTCCTCCATGGCCTTCTGCGCGGTCTTGGTGCCTGTCAGCGCGGCCTGCAGACCGTCATTCAGGGCCTTGGTGACGCGCTGGTTCTCATGCGTCGAAAGCTCAGCGACCGCGAATTCGAGCTGGTCGCGTGCAACGGCGGCCGGCGGGAACTCGACGACGTATTTCTTCATCGCCTCGGTCTCGTAGGCGGCCTTGCTGACCGCGACATAGCCGGTATCGATCGACCATTGCGCCGCACGCTCCGGCCGGGTGATCCACTTGATGAATTGGAACGCGGCCTGTTGCTGGGCCGGGCTCGCCTTCTTGGAGATGTAGAAGTTGCCGCCGCCGGTGGGCGAGCCCCGGCGCTTGTGAGACGGCAGCATGGCGACGCCGAACGGGAATTTCGCGTTGCTCCGGACGTTGGTGAGATTGCCCGTGGTGGTCCACATCATCGCGACCTTCTTCTCGAAGAAGTCGCGCGGCGTGGTGCCCCATTCGACGATGCCGGGCGGATGCACCTTGTGCTTCTGGGCGAGGTCGATCCAGTACTGCAAGGCTTCGACCACGGCGGGCTTGTCGTAATAGGTCGTGTCGCCGGCCTGGTTCATCAGCATGGCGTCGGCCTCGGTGGTCAGCGCCTGGAACAGCCAGTAGGGGAAGCCCGAGGACGGGATCTGCGTGCCCCACTGCGTGACGTTGCCGGCGGCATCGCGCTTGGTCAGCTTCTGGGCGAATTCGAGATGCTCGGCCCAGTTCTGCGGCGGCTTCTCGGGGTCGAGCCCGGCTTCCTTGAACAGCTCCTTGTTCCAGTAGAGCACGATCGTCGAGCGCTGGAACGGGATGCCCCAGGTCTTGCCACCCGTCTGGCTGTTTTCCATGAAGCCGGGATAGAAGCCGGCGAGCCACTTCTTGTCGTCCTCGGTCTTCACGAAGTTGTCGAAGGGCACGATCGCCTCTTCGTCGATCAGCGTGAACATGTCGGTCGAGAGCAGCACGGAGGTGACCGGCGGCGTGCCGCTCTTGTGCGCGGTCAGCGCCTTCACGATCGTCTCCTGATAGGAGCCGGCATAGATCGGCTTCAGCTTGATCGACGGATTCTCCTTCTCGAAATCGGCGGCGTAGGCATCGATCAGCTTGGTGATCGGCCCGCCGACGGCGACCGGGTAGAAGAACGAGAGCTCGGTGCTCTGTGCCCGGGCGATGCCGGGCAGGGCGGTCGCGCCCGCGAGAGCGGCGGTGCCGCCAAGGAATTCACGCCTGTCCATAATGTCCTCTCTCCCTTGCTGGGATGGTTCGAGCGTCCGACTCGCGCGGCCGGTTCAGACCCGAACCACCTTCCGTTCCGACGCCAGATCGAACCAGTGCAGCGCCGATTGTGACATCGTGATGTAGATCTGTTCGCCGGCTGTGACCCGCACTTTGCCGGGCCGCTTGACGATGAAGGAATGGCCGTCGATGCGGGTTTCGAGCAGCGTGTCGGAGCCGAGATACTCGACTGCGACGACATTGGCCGCCACGCCGCTATCGGTGATCTCGACCATCTCCGGACGGATACCGACGGCCAGGCTTGCGGGCTCGATGCCGGCGGGAGCGGCGATCGCTCCGCCGCGCCCCTGCACGGTCGCGAGTGGCAGCACGTTCATTGGCGGCGTGCCGACGAAGCGGGCCGCGAAGATCGTTGCCGGGTTCTCGTAGAGCATGTCGGGCGGGGCATCCTGCTCGATCCGCCCGTTGCGCATCAGCACGACCTGGTCGGCCATCGTCATCGCCTCGACCTGATCGTGCGTGACATAGACCATGGTCATGCCCAGCCGCTGCTGCAATTCGCGGATTTCGCGGCGCATCTCGACGCGAAGCTGGGCGTCGAGATTGGAGAGCGGCTCGTCCATCAGGCAGACCGGCGCCTCGGCGACGATGGCGCGGCCGAGCGCCACGCGCTGCTGCTGCCCGCCCGAGAGCTGTGAGGGCTTGCGCTCCAGCAATGCCGACAAGCCCAGGATCGAGGCGGCGCGGGCGAGGCGCTCGTCGCGCTCGGCGCGCGAGACCTTGCGGACCTTGAGCCCGAACAGGATGTTCTCGGCCACGCTCAGATGCGGGAACAGCGCATAGTTCTGGAAGACCATGGCGATGCCGCGCTGCGAGGGCGAGGCATGGGTGACGTCGCGTCCGCCGATCGCGATGCTGCCGCTGCTCGTGTCTTCGAGCCCGGCGATCAGCCTCAACGTGGTCGACTTGCCGCAGCCGGAGGGGCCGAGCAAAGCGACCAGGTTGCCCCCTTCGACGTTGAAGCTGATGGCGTCGACCGCAGCCGTGCCACCCCAGTTCTTGGTCACCGTCTTGAGTTCTACCGATACCATGCGGAACCCGGCCAGCCTGTCATCGTCGTGGTGAGCCGGCGCAGTATCCCGCTATCCCGGCAAGAAGCCAGCGACCATGAGGCGAAAAATCCTTCGCGCACAAGGGCCGCGTCGCGCCGGACGAGGTCGATTTAACACCTGTTTCGGAGAGAATGCACCGGGAGCCGCGTCGGCTCCCGGTGGATAGCCCCGCCGGGACGCCCGGGTCTATCAGGAAGAGCCCCGCACGGCCTCGTAGCGATCATGGTGCCGCCACCATGGGCCGGCGGCCTCGTTGCGGCCCTTCGGAGCCCGGTCGAGCCAGGCATACATGCCCCAGATGCCGTCCACGCCGCGCGAATACGTGGAGTAGGTGTGGTAGATCGCGCCGTTCTCCCGAATGAAGGCGCTCATGCCGGGGCGTTCGCGGTGATAGGTCGGGACATCGGTTCCCGCCATCGCCGCGAAGCCGCGCTCGACCGCATTGCCGCCGGAGCGCCATTCGAATTTCGGCTGGTGCTGGAAGTTGTAGTCGACACCCGTGGTCCGTTCCTGTTCCTCGGTGAAGGAGACGTTGAAGTCGAAGTTGAACGCGCTGTCGCTCGACGAGGCCCAGGGGAAGCTCCAGCCCATCCGTTCGCGGAAGGCGATGAGCTTGGCGAGCGGCGCCCGCGACACCGCCCACAGCATCACGTCATGATGGGCGAGATGGGCGGTGCTGCCGTTGAAGCCGTCCGCGATCGCGGAACAGGACGGGCAGCCCGCCGCATAATCCGGACCGAACATGAAATGATAGACGAGTAGCTGCGAGCGGCCCCGGAAGAGATCGGCCAGCGATGCCTCGCCGTCCTCGGTCTCGAAGCGATAGTCCCGGTCGATGC
>NZ_JBIWYK010000054.1:0-10980 GCF_044752385.1 Allobosea sp. CER48
CCGGCCGGCGAAGTCGCGAAGCTTTCGCCGCTGGTGCGCCGCGTCGTCGCCGGCAATGGCGGCCCGATGACCTTCACCGGCACCTGCACCTACATTGTCGGCCGCGGCACTGTGGCGGTCATCGACCCCGGCCCCGATGATCCCGCCCATGTCGAGCGCCTGCTGGCCGCCCTGCGGGGTGAGACGGTGAGCCACATCGTCGTGACCCACACCCATCGTGACCATTCTCCCGCAGTGCCCGCCCTCAAGGCGGCCACCGGCGCGCAGGTGGTCGGCTGCGGGCCGCATCGCCCTTCCCGGGAACTCGGCCCCGGCGAAGGCCGCGTCCTCGATGCCGCGGCCGATACGGGTTACCAGCCGGAAGCGCTGATGGGCGACGGGGACGTGATCACCGGACCGGGCTGGAGCCTCGCGGCGGTCGAGACGCCCGGCCACACCGCCAACCACCTGGCCTTCACCCTCGCCGAGGAGGCGACGCTGTTCTCGGGTGACCACGTCATGGCCTGGTCGACGTCGATCGTCGCTCCGCCTGACGGCTCGATGGCCGCCTATATGGCCTCGATCGAGAAGCTGCGCGGCATGGAGCACGCCCGTTACTGGCCGGGCCATGGCGGAGCGGTCACCGAGCCGCAGCGCTTCCTGCGAGGCCTGGTCCAGCACCGCCGCCAGCGCGAAGCTGCTGTTCTGAGCCGTCTCGGCCAGGGCGACGACACGATCGCGGCCATGGTGCCCGCTATCTATCAGGGCCTGGCGGCGGCCCTGCATGGGGCAGCCGCGCTCTCCGTGCTGGCCCAGTTGGAGGACCTGGTGCTGCGCGGACTGGTCGACGCCAGCGATCCCGTGCCCGCCCTGACGAGCCGCTATCGTCTCGCCTGAGCCGCCCGCTCAGCGATTGTCCATCAGCAGTTCGACCTCGCCGGCAAAGGCGGCGATGCGCGACGCATTGGCTCCGAGGTCATGATTCCCCAGCCGCGAGGCCGAGCGGATATCGATGCGGCTGCCGTCGACGCGTGGCCGAACCCGGATGGTGATGTCCTCCGAGAAATGCAGGATGCGCCCCCGCGCCACGGCCTCGATACGGCCCGCCCCGCTGCGGCCGCCCGGCCGGGACGTTTCCAGCACCTGCCAGCCAAGCCCGGTCGCGGCGCGGCGCGCAACGTCGAAGGCAATCTCGGCGGGAACCTCCAGCAGGATCGGCACGGCCTTGGGATAGGCCTGGCGCTGCACGCGCCGGCGGATGGCGGGCACATCGGGCGGCACCCGCCCGGCGCGCGCCGTCTGCGCAACCTGGGACCGGCTGAAGGTCGGCGGATCGTCGATGTCGGTGGAGATATCCGCCAGCGCCGGCAGGGTCACGAGCTTCACCGCGACATGGCCGAGCGGCACGAGCAGGGCCAGCGACAATACCATCGCCCAGGCTGCCATGCCGACGCCGCGATGCCCGGAGCGCCAGATGCGGATGAAGGCCAGGATCGCAAGGCCGAGCGCGGCAAAGACGAAGATGTAGGCCCCTGCCACCGGCGCGAGACCTTCGATGCTGGGCTCCCGCAGCCGGACGAGCAGCAGCGACAGGGCGAGAACCGCGAGCGAGAACCACGCCAGCCGCCGGCTCCAGACGGCGGCACGCGAAACCGGTTCCTCGAAGACGAGACGGCGGTGCATCGCACCTAGGTGAGGCCACGGCCGGCGGAAGGCAAGCGCGAGCATCGCTAAGCGCAATCTTAATCAAATTGTTGGTAGCTGGCCGCGAAGGGGCGGCGGGATTGACCACCACGCCCCTTCGGCCTGCGCCACCGCCTTTCCCAGTTGCACGTCGCTTCCCGAGTACCGCCGTGAAATTCTTTCCTTCGTCGATCCAGAGCTATCTCGTCGCTACGATGGCGTGCCTTTGCGTTCCCGGCATAGGCGCACTGACCTACATGGCGGAGCAGTCCATCGCCGAGGTGCATACCAACATGCGGCTGGCCGAGCTGGTCGAGGCCGACAAGGCACTGCTTCTCGCCGGCAACATGATCCGCTCGGCCCGCGGCCAGGCGCAGACCAGCATCCAGGTGGCCGATGATCCCGCCCCGGCGCTGAAGCAGATCGAGCAGGCCAACCGCTCGCAGATCGCAGAGGCGGTCAAGCAGCTGCAGGACACCGATCTGTCAAACCGCAAGGAGTTGATCGCCGGTATCCAGCGCGAGCAGAAGCTCGCCGACGACAAGATGGCCGATCTCTATGCCGAGGCCGGCAAGCCGAAGGCGCAGCGCAACCTTGCGGCGACGATGCCCTGGTACAACGGCATCGGCGCCATCGAGGGCGCGATCGTCAAGGCCTCGGACGAAACCTCGACGGCCGCACGTCTCGCCGACCCGGTGCTGGCCGATCTGCAGGGCTTCAAGTCTACGGGCTGGGATGTCCGCGCCAATTACGGCACGCAATGCTCGCTTCTGCGGCCGGCCCTCGGCTCGGGCAAGGCGCTCGATGCGGCCCAGCTGCGCCGCCTCGGCGAGATGCGCGGCGTCACCAACGCGTCGCTGGACACGCTGAAGCAGCTTTCCTCTCGTCCGGGGGTCGGCGGCGAGCTCGTCCGGAAGATCGGTGTCATGACGGCCGACGTCACCGCGTCGAACCGCAAGATCGACGAACTGATCGGCAAGCTCGGCCAGGGCACCGGCCCCATCATCGCCGCCGATGAGTGGACGAAGCAGTGCAACGCTCCTTTCGAGCCGATCGTGTCGGCCGTGACGCAATCGCTCGACGACATGAGCCTGCGAACCAGCGAGAAGCTCAACCAGGCCTGGCTGAAGCTCGGCATCGTCGGCTCGCTGCTCACCGCCCTCCTCGTCGTCTGCATCCTGAGCTGGCGTGGCGTACAGCGGCGCGTCGCGCGGCCGCTGATCTCGCTGAAATCCGCGCTGGACGGCATGCAGCAGGGCGATTTCGCGCAGGCGATCCCCCCTGCCCCGTCGCCGGACGAAATCGGCG
This sequence comes from Allobosea sp. CER48, assembly GCF_044752385.1. Classification (NCBI taxonomy): domain Bacteria; kingdom Pseudomonadati; phylum Pseudomonadota; class Alphaproteobacteria; order Hyphomicrobiales; family Alloboseaceae; genus Allobosea; species Allobosea sp. CER48. The sequence continues at coordinate 2,971 of NZ_JBIWYK010000054.1, forward strand.
CCTTGAGTCGCGCTCTCGAAACCTATCGCGAGAATGCGCTGGCGCTCGAGCAGAACCGACGCGACCGCGAGCTCGCCATGCTCGCCGACGCTGAGCAGGCCGCCCATGTCCAGAAGCTGCTCGGCGAAGTCGCGACCATCGTCGCCGACGCGCGCAACGGCAATTTCACGGGCCAGGCACAGGTCGGCGGCATGGAGGGGCCGCTCAAGGAGCTCGTCGAAGGCATCAACGAGATCAACGTCGTGGTGGACACGGCGACGACGGAGTTCGCGAGCGCCTTGTCGGCGATCGCGGGCGGCGACCTGACCAACCGGGTCGAGAGCGCCTATCGCGGCCGCTTCGCCGATCTCAAGGGCGCGATCAACGAGACGGTCGACCGCCTCTCGGCCACCGTCGCGACGATCCAGACCACCTCGGCCGATGTCGGGCTGGCCGCCCGCGAGATCCATATGGGCGCCGACGACCTCTCGAAGCGCACCGAGGAGCAGGCCTCCTCGCTCGAGGAGACCGCCGCCACCACCGAGGAACTCGCGGCCAGCGTCAAGGCCTCGGCCCAGGCCTCGAAGGATGCCGCCCGCATCGCCGACGACGCCATGCAGGCGGCCCAGTCCGGCGGCGCGATTGCCGGCCAGGCCGTCGAGGCCATGGCCCGCATCGAGAGCGCCTCGCAGAAGATCTCCGACATCATCCGCGTCATCGACGACATCGCCTTCCAGACCAACCTGCTGGCGCTCAACGCCGCGGTCGAGGCGGCACGCGCCGGCGAGGCCGGCAAGGGCTTCGCCGTCGTCGCCTCCGAGGTGCGCACGCTGGCCCAGCGCTCGGGCGAGGCGGCCAAGGACATCTCGTCGCTGATCTCCTCCTCCAATGCCGAGGTCGGCGAGGGCGTGAAGCTGGTTCGCCAGGCCGGCGACCAGCTCTCGCGCATCCTCGAGGCCTCGCAGAAGGTGGCGGCGACGATCGCCGACATCTCGGCCGCCTCCGGCGAGCAGGCCAACGGCATCGACGAGATGAGCCAGGCCGTCGCCCATCTCGACGAGATGACCCAGCAGAACGCGGCGCTCGCCGAAGAGAGCGCGGCCTCGGCCAATGCGCTGACCGGCCGCATCGGCCAGCTCAACGAGCTCGTCGCGACCTTCCGCACCGGCCGCGAGGCTGTCGGGCAGTCCGGCTATCCGCAGCCGGTCTCCACCGGCGCCACCGGTTCGCGGCCGGCGAAGCCCGCGCTGCGTTCGCTGCCCCGTCCGGCCCTGGCTGCCGCGGCCGCCCCGTCCGACGGGTCCGAGCCGCAGCGCCTGCGCGAACTCGCCCAGGCCGCCTTCGCCCAGTCGAAATCCGCCCCCGCTCCGCGCAAGGTCGCCAATGGCCGCGCCCAGGACGCCGGCTGGGAAGAGTTCTGAGCCAAGGCCCACGCCCGAAGCAGTTCCACAACGAAACGGCGCCCCGAAAGGGGCGCCGTTTTGCGTCGCCCGGCGTCGATGTCAGCCGGGCAGCCGATAATCCTTGAAGAGTTCGCGCAGCGCCGTCTTCTGGATCTTGCCGGTCGCGGTGTGGGGGATCGCCTCGACCAGCACGACATCGTCGGGCAGCCACCATTTCGCGATCTTGCCGGTCATGAAGGCGAGCATCTCCGCCTTGTCCGGCGCGCGCCCCGGCTTCGGCACGATGACGAGCAGCGGCCGCTCGTCCCATTTGGGATGGGCAACGCCGATCACGGCGGCCTCCGCCACATCGGGGTGAGCGATCGCCAGGTTTTCGAGGTCGATCGAGGAGATCCACTCGCCGCCGGACTTGATCACATCCTTCGAGCGGTCGGTGATCTGCATGTAGCCGGCAGGGTCGATGGTCGCGACATCGCCGGTGTCGAAGAAGCCCTGATCGTCGAGGATGTCCTCATCCTCACGCCGGAAATAGGCGCCGGCCACCGCGGGCCCGCGCACCTTGAGCCGGCCGAAGGTCTTGCCGTCCCAGGGCAGGTCACTCCCGGCATCGTCGGTCAGCCGGAACTCGACCGTGAAGGGCGGGTGGCCCTGCTTGACCTTGAGGTCGTAAAGCGCATCCCCTTCGAGCTGACGATAGACCGGTTTCATCGAACAGAAGGAGCCTAGCGGGCTCATTTCGGTCATGCCCCAGGCATGGGCGACGGTGACGCCGTATTTGCGTTCGAACGCCTCGGTCATCGCGCGCGGACAGGCGGAGCCGCCGATCACGACGCGCTCGAGCGTCGCGAGCCTGCCGCCGGTCGCTTCCAGGTGCTGCAGCAATCCGAGCCAGACCGTCGGCACCGCCGCGGTCATGGTCACGCCCTCGCCCTCCAGCAGATCGTACAGCGAGGGACCGTCGAGCTTCGCTCCGGGCATCACCAGCTTGGCGCCGGTCATCGGCGCGGAATAGGCCAGCGACCAGCTGTTCGCATGAAAGAGGGGCACGACCGGCATCACCGTGTCGCGCGAGGACAAGCCCATGTAATCCGGCGCCGCGCACGCAAGCGCATGCAACACGTTCGAGCGATGCGAATAGAGCACGCCCTTCGGGCCGCCCGTCGTGCCGGAGGTATAGCAAAGCCCGGCCGCGGTGTTTTCGTCGAAGGCCCCCCAGGCGAAATCGTCATCAGCCTCGGCGAGCCAGTCTTCGTAGGCGACGGCCCCCTTGAGATTGCACTGCCCCATATGCTCGGCATCGGTGAGGACGATGTAGCGCTCGATGCTCGGCAGCCTGTCCTGGAGCTGCTCGATCATCGGCACGAAGGTAAGGTCCAGGAAGAGCAGCCGATCCTCGGCATGGCCTACGATCCAGGCGATCTGCTCCGGAAACAGCCGCGGGTTGACCGTGTGGGTGATCGCGCCGATGCCGCTGATCCCATACCAGAGCTCGAGATGCCGGTCGGTGTTCCAGGCCAGCGTGGCGACCCTGTCCCCGAGCCCGACTCCATCACGCTGCAGCCGCTTGGCGACGCGCAACGCCCGGTTCCTGATTTCGCCATAGCTGCGTCGCCGCAAGCTGCCGTCCTCGACGGCGCGGCTGACGACCTCGCGGGTGCCGTGCTGGACGGCTGCGTGGTCGATGATCCGATGGAGCAGAAGGGGCCAGTCCTGCATCAGGCCGAGCATGCGCGTTTCTCCCGAAGCGTTGTCTTTTCCGGGAGGATAGCTGCGGCTTTCCGCGAAAGGGAAGTCGCACCATCGCAGGCTCGCCTGCCCGCGCGAGATGGTCTAGGTCTGATCGTTCAAAGGGGGGAAACGCGATGACCGCACCGAAGAGCGTCCCGCACGCGGCGACGGAGCCTGACCGTGTCTGGTTCCGCTTCATGCGGCTGCACCAGCGCATGCTGATCCAGATGACCGGGCGCATCCGGAAACTCGGCCTCTCCATTCCGCAATTCGACCTGCTTTCGACGCTGACCGAGCAGGAAGGCATCAGCCAGAGCGAGCTCGCCGAACGCCTCTACGTCACCAAGGGAAACGTGTCGGGCTTGGTCGACCGGCTTGTGCAGGCCGGCCTTGTCGAGCGCCGTGCCATCGCCGGGGACCGGCGCTCCTATGCCATGCACCTGACGCCGGAGGGCCGCCGGCTGGCCGAGGCCGGAATCACGGCTCAGCGCGATTTCGTCGCCAGCACGCTCGGCAAGCTCAAGATCGACGACCTCGCCGAACTCGACCGGCTTGTGCTGCTATGGCGCGATCTCGCCCGCGCCGTCGACACGGAATGACGTCGCGATGGCAGCCGATATCGACCTGACCGCTTCGGCGACGGCCTTGCGCGCGGGCCTGCTCGCGCGGCGCTTCAGCGCGATGCAACTGCTGGAGGCCACCTTCGCCCGGATCGACGCGTTGAACCCCCGCCTGAACGCCATCGTGGCGCAGGATCGGGAAGCCGCTCGCGCCATGGCCCGGGCCAGCGACGAGCGCATCGCAAGCGGCAACCCGCGCCCGCTCGAAGGCCTGCCGATCACGGTCAAGGACGCCTTCGACGTCGCCGGCCTGCCCTCGTCCGGCGGCCTGCCCGCCTATCGCGAGCGCGTGCCCACGGAGGATGCCGCCGCGGTCGCGAGGCTACGCGCAGCCGGGGCGGTCATCCTCGGAAAGACCAACGTCCCGGTCTTCTCGGGCGACTTCCAGAGCTACAATCCGGCCCATGGCGTGACGAACAACCCCTGGGACGAAAGCCGTTCTCCCGGCGGCTCCTCCGGCGGAGCCGCGGCCGCCGTCGCGACCGGGATGAGCGCCTTCGAGCTCGGCTCCGATCTGGGCAGCTCGATCCGCTGGCCTGCCCATGCCTGCGGTGTGTTCGGGCTCAAGACGAGCTGGGGACTGGTCTCGACCTGGGGCTCGATTCCGCCTCCGCCCGAGCGCCGCACGCCGCGCAATGCCGACCTGATGGTCGCCGGTCCGATCACCCGCGCCGCCGAGGACCTCGACCTCGTCCTGCAGGTCATCGCCGGCCCCCGCGACGCGGCGCTCTTGCCCGGCCCCCTGCAGCAGCCGCGCACGCGGACGGCAAACGGGCTGCGCGTCGCACTCTGGGCCGAAGATCCCTTCGCCCCCGTCGACAGCGAAGTGTCCGAGGCGACGCGCGAGGCCGCCCGCCGCCTCGCCGAAGCAGGCGCCATCGTCGACGAGACCGCGCGCCCCTCGGTCCGCTTTTCCGATGCATTCGAAGTCTACGCCCTGCTCAACCATGCCGTCGTCGCCTATGGCCTGCCTCCGAAGGTGCGCGCCCGCATCCAGGCTCAGGCCGCGCGGTTCAGCCCGTACGATCTCTCGCATCAGGCGCTGCAGGCCCGCGGCGCCCGCATGACGCCCGGCCTCTACCATCAGCTCGCGCAGCGCCGCATCGCCCAGAAGCGGCAATGGGCCCGCTTCTTCGAGCGCTTCGATGTCCTGCTCTGCCCGCCCGCCCCGGTCGCGGCGATCCCGCACGACCACGGACCGGACATCCACGCCCGCCGGCTCGGCGTGAATGGCGAGCCCCGGCCCTATCTCGACTTCCTGCTCTGGGCCTCCCTGGCCACCGGCGCCGATTTGCCGGCATTGTCCGCACCGGTCATGCGATCGCGCGAAGGCTTGCCGCTCGGCGTCCAGGTCATCGCGCCCTTCGGCGAGGACCGTACCGCGATCGCGGTCGGCGCAATGCTCGAAGAGGCGGGAAGCGGCTTCGTCGCGCCGCCAATCGAACGGCCTTGAACGGACGCCTGGTGCGGGATTCTGATTTTCGGTCGCATTGCAGCAGAGTCTGTCACCCTCTGCGTCCAAAGCGCTCAACATTTGCAGTCAATTCGGTCTAAGGTGGCAAGAATCTTAAACAGGGAGCGAAAACCGATCATGCTGTCGAATCTCGCCGTCAGGGATATCGAAACCCTCGTCCACCCGTACACGAACCTCGCCACCCATCGGCAGAACGGGCCGCTGGTTCTCGAAAGCGGCAAGGGCGTCTACGTCTACGACTCGACCGGCAAGGAATATATCGAGGGCATGGCAGGCCTCTGGTGCACCGCGCTCGGCTACTCCAACCAGGAGCTGATCGAGACTGCCTATGAGCAGATGAAGAAGCTGCCCTTCACCCACATCTTCGGCGGGCGCAGCCATGACCCGGCGATCGAGCTTGCCGAGAAGCTGAAGGAGATCGCGCCGGTTCCGATCTCGAAGGTGTTCTACGGTGCCTCCGGCTCCGACGCCAACGACACCCAGGTCAAGATCGTCTGGTACATGAACAATGCGCTCGGCCGGCCGCAGAAGAAGAAGATCATCTCGCGACTGAAGGGCTATCACGGCGTCACCGTCGCTTCGGCGTCGCTCACCGGCCTGCCGAACAACCATATCGACTTCGACCTGCCGCTGCCCGGCATCCTGCACACCTCCTGCCCGCACCACTATCGCTACGCCGAGCCGGGCGAGAGCGAGCAGGACTACTCGACCCGCCTCGCCGCCGAACTCGAGGAGATGATCCTGCGCGAGGGGCCGGACACGGTCGCCGCCTTCATCGCCGAGCCGGTGATGGGCGCCGGCGGCGCGATCACCCCGCCAGCCGGGTATTTCGAGAAGGTCAACGCCGTCCTCGCCAAATACGACATCCTGTTCATCTCGGACGAGGTCATCACCGGCTTCGGCCGCACCGGCAAGATGTTCGGCACCGAGACCTACGGCCTGAACGCCGACACGATCTCGCTCGCCAAGCAGATCACCTCGGCTTATTTCCCGCTCAGTGCCGTGATGATGAACGACAAGGTCTATGACGTCCTCGTCGACCAGAGCCGCAAGATCGGCACGTTCGGCCACGGCAACACCTATGCCGGCCACCCCGTCGGCTGCGCCGTCGCGGTGAAGACTCTGGAGATCTATCAGCGCGAGAAGATCGTCGATCACGTCAACAAGGTATCGCCGACCTTCATCCGCCGCCTCGACAAGCTCGCCGAGCATCCGCTCGTCGGCGAAGCTCGGGGCGTGGGTCTCATCGGCGGTGCCGAACTGGTCAAGGACAAGCAGACCAAGGCCGCATTCGACGTCAAGAAGGGCGTCGGCGCCAAGGCCGTGGCCTTCGCGCTGCAGGAAGGGCTCATCACCCGCGCCATGGGCGACCGCCTCGCCTTCTGCCCGCCGCTGGTCATCAGCGAGGCGGAGATCGACGAGATGTTCAACCGCTGCGAGCGCGCGCTCGACAAGACCCTGGACTGGGCCAAGGCTGAAGGCCTCTTCGCCTGACGGTCCGTGCCTGGGACGAACTGAAAGGCCGGGCGGCAATCGCCCGGCCTTTTTTTACATCTGTTCATCAATGTGGCCGAATCGGCTCCCGGCTCCAGATCGCCACGAACAAATCACAGACGCGCCCCCGGCCGGTCCCGATCCATCGGCAGCATGAAGCTGTCGGTGGCGTGAGCCTTCGACGTCAGGTCATCAGTGAGTCAGGAGCCATGCTTCAACACCACACTCGTCATCATGTGCAGCTTCGCAAGGGCTTTCACGATGCTGCGGCACGCGAAACCTATGGCTCGCAGTTCCGCCCGATCGCGATTCAGGCGGTCGCCGCGGGAACCCGTCAGCTATCGGGTGCGTTGAAGAAGCACGGCGAGGCACGCAGGACCGAACTCCCCGGCGTGCTGCGCCACGGTTTCGACGACTGAAACCTCCCCTTCGAGACCCTACACTTGGCCGGTGCGGAGCCCAGCTCCCACCGGCCTTTTTCTTGGCCATGCCGCAATGAAAAGCGGGCGCCCCGAAGGCCGCCCGCTCAATGCTGTCGACAGATGCGCAGTGATCAGACCACGACGACCTTCGCGCCGGCAGGGACGCGATTGTAGAGGTCGATGACATCGATGTTCCGCATCCGGATGCAGCCGGACGAAGCCGAGCGGCCGATCGTCTCCGGCTCGTTGGTGCCGTGGATGCGGTAGAGCGTGTCCTTGCCGTCCTGATAGAGATAGAGAGCGCGGGCCCCGAGAGGGTTGTCCGGGCCACCCGCCAGTCCGCCCGCGACCGGCTTAAGATGGGGCCAGCGCTTGATCATCTCGGCCGGCGGCGTCCAGCGTGGCCACTCCGCCTTGCGCTGCACCACGGCTTCGCCGGTCCAGCCATAGGCTTCCTCGCCCGTGGCGACACCGTAGCGGATCGCCTTCTTGTTCGGGAGGACGAGATAGAGGAACTTCTCCTTCGTATCGATATAGATCGTGCCAGGCGGCTGGCCGGTCGGATCGGCAACCTCATACGGGAGATAGGGAAGGTAAGTATCGAACTTGGGAACGAGCGCGATATATTCGGCGTCGCGCGCCGACAGTTCGGGAGCGGCAACGCTCTTGTACTGGCAGGCACCCAGCAGGGCCGATAGCGCCAAGGCAACGAAAACGGTCTTCTTCATAGTCTCCACCAGAGCGACCCGAAGGCAGCCTTTATGATGAATCGAAAGTTAACGCTTCGTGTCGCCCAAGCCATAACCGCGTGGCGACGGTCCGGCGAAGCACTAGGCGCCAAACCGGCAGGGCGCAATCAAGTTCCCCTTATGGCACCCTGATGGCGGGGC
>NZ_JBIWYK010000055.1:0-10865 GCF_044752385.1 Allobosea sp. CER48
AAAGCCGGGGACCATCACTCGGCCCGATGCATCAGGTCAGGGCGCCGCGTGCCGCCACGGGCCAGACGGCCTCGACATGGGCATCAGGCCCGTGCAGGCCGCGGACACAGACATACCAGTCGTGCAGATTGACGGTCGGATCGCAATGGCCGGGGATCAGGAGCAGGCGGTCGCCGCGATGCGGCAGCGCGATCGGCTCGCCGGTCAGGACCCCGTGCTCGTCCGAAGGTTTCGTGTAGATCGCGCCATCGCGGCGGAAGGGTAGCGGCATGCCGGAATCGATGGCGACCGCCTTGTGTCCGGCATCGACGATGGCGCGGTCCGGCACCGGCTTGCTCATCACGCCGGCGAGCACGAAGAGCGCGTGCTCGAAGCTGCGGAAGGGCGTGCCGTCGGCCTGACGGTTGCGGGCATAGTCGGCGTCCATGAAGATGTAGGAACCGGCCTGGATCTCGTTCCACAGCCCGGATTGCGTCTCGAGCTCGTAGGTGCCCGTGCCGGCGCCGCTGACGATCTCGCAATTGAGGCCGGCATGGGCGAGGCGTTCGGCAGTGTTGCGCACGGCGTAACCGGCGCGCTCGATCGCCTCGCGCCGCTCGTCGATCGAGCGCATGTGCTGGGCGGAGCCGTGATAGGCCTGCAGGCCGGCAAAACGCAGCGTGTTGGAGCGGGCGATGGCTTCGGCCAGCCTGACCGCGCCCTCGCCGGGGGCCACACCGCAGCGCCGGCCGCCGACATCGATCTCGACGAGGACATCGAGCACGACATCGTTGCGCGCCGCTGCCTCGGCGGCATCGCGCACGCCGTCGGGGTGATCGACGCAGAGGCCGATGCGGGCGCTGCGTGCGAGCCGAGCCAGACGATCCAGCTTGGCCGGGCTGGCGATTTCGTTGGTCACCAGCACGTCGCCGACGCCGCCCGCGACCAGGATCTCGGCCTCGGCAACCTTCTGGCAGCATTGCCCCACGGCGCCGTTGGCGATCTGCCGCAGGGCGATTTCCGGGCTCTTGTGGGTCTTGGCGTGGGGGCGCAGCCTGACGCCGTGGGCCTGGGTGAAAGCCGCCATGGCGACGAGGTTGCGTTCGAAGGCATCGAGATCGAGCACGAGGGCGGGGGTCTCGATCTCGGCGAAGCTTTGACCGGCCTGCGCCGGCGGCGATTGCGACATGGAGTCTCCTGAGTCGGTTGTGGCCATGGGAGGACAGCTTCGTGTCCTGAGCAAGGCCTGCCTTCTGGATGCGGCCATGCGCCAGTGGCGCTTGCGGCGCCGCCGTGATAGGCGCGGCCCATGAAGATCGGCCGCGTCACCGACGATACCCTCGCGCTCTTCGCCCGCGTCTGGCGCGAGCAGATCAGATCCTACCTGCCGCAGATGCTGATGATCCTCGGCCTCGTGGTGGTCATCGCCGCGACGACGAGCTTCTATCCGCTGTTGATCAAGGCGGCCTTCGACGCGTTTGCCGACCCGCTGACGGCCGAATCGACCGGCTTCGTGCGTCGCATGGAGCGCCTGGTCTCGAAGTCGATCGGCTACGAGATCGGCGTGGTGAACGCGGTCGCGACCGTGGTGGTGATCGTCACCGCGATCAAGGGCTTCTCGCTGCTCGCCCAGACCGTGATGACCAACAAGGTCGTCAGCCGGATCGAGGCGGACATGCAGACGGCGCTCTACGGCCACCTGATCGATGCGGACCTGGCGCAACTCCAGAAGGAAAACCCGGCGTCGCTCACCCAGCGCTTCACCACCGATTTCACCTTCGTGAAGGAGGCGCTGACGCGCATCATCAATATCGCGATCCGCGATGTGGTGACGGCGATCGCGCTCGTCGGGGCGCTGTTCTGGATCGACTGGCAGATGACGCTGGTGGTGGTGCTGATCGCACCCGTGATCGCCCACCCGATCGGCCGGATCGGCAAGAAGCTCCGGCGCATGGCGAGTTCGCAGCAGGAGCAGACCGGCATCATGGCGAGCCTCGTCACCGAGAGCCTGCAGGGCGCCCGCGTCGCCAAGACGGATTCACTCGAACCCTATCTGAAGCGGCGCGCGACGAGCGCCTTCGAGACCATCCGGACGCTCAAGGTCAAGGCGGCCAACGCGCGCGGCCGGCTAGATCCGCTGCTCGAGGTCGGCGGCGGCATCGCGGTGGCCGGGGTGCTCGCCGCCATCGGTGTGCGGATCACCTCCGGCCAGTCCACGGTCGGCGATTTCACGGGTTATGTCTCGGCGCTGCTGCTGGCGGCGCAGCCGATGCGCTCGCTCGGCAACCTCAATGCGATCGTCCAGGAGGCCGGCGCCTCGCTGAAGCGCTATTACGCGCTGATCGACGAGAAGCCGCTGATCGTCGACCGGCCCGGCGCCAGACCTCTGGCGATCACGGCCGGCGAGGTCGCCTTCCGCCATCTGCGCTTCCGCTATCGCGACGACCAGCGCGCGCTGGAGGGGATCGACCTCGTCGCGCGCGGCGGCAAGACGACGGCGCTCGTCGGCCGCTCCGGTTCGGGCAAATCGACGCTGCTGGCGTTGGTGCCGCGGCTCTACGACCCGGTCGAGGGCCGGATCGAGATCGACGGGCAGGATCTGCGCAGCGTCACGCTGGACAGCCTGCGCCATCAGATCGGCGTCGTCAGCCAGGATGTCGTGCTCTTCGACGACACGGTTCGCGCCAATATCGCCTTCGGCCGCCCCGGCGCGACGCAGGAGGACATCGTTGCGGCGGCCAAGGCCGCTGCGGCGCACGACTTCATCATGGCGATGCCGGGCGGCTACGACGCGCCGGTCGGCGAGCGCGGCCACAAGCTCTCCGGCGGCGAACGCCAGCGCGTCGCCATCGCCCGCGCCATGCTGAAGGACGCGCCGATCCTGTTGCTCGACGAGGCGACCAGCGCGCTCGACACCGAATCCGAGCGGCTCGTGCAGCAGGCCTTGGCGAAGCTGATGAAGGGCCGCACGACCATCGTCATCGCGCACCGGCTTTCGACCATCCGCGAGGCCGACCTTATCGTCGTGATGGACGAGGGCAAGGTCGTGGAGACGGGCAGCCATGACGAGCTCCTGGCGCGGGATGGCGCCTATGCCCGGCTGCACCGGATGCAGTTTCTGGAGAACTGATCGACCTGAGCGACGTTGTCAGAGCCGGGCCGCCCGGAGGATATCGTCGACGAGTCTCTGCGACGCCAGCGCTTCCTCTCCGGTGACGACCGGGTCGCGGTCTTGCTCGATCGCATCCAGGAAATCGGCGATGACGGCGCGATGGGCGTCGTGCGGGAAGTCCATGATGTTGGCGCCGCTGCCGGTCGAGCCTTCGGCCTCGACGACCTCCTCGCTGCCATCGAGGAAGGACAGGCGCAGGCGCCCGCCGATCAGCGCGGCGAAGCCCTTGCTGCCGGTGATCTCGATGCGCTCGGGATAGCCGGGATAGGCGGCGGTCGTCGTCACCAGCGTTGCCGGCGCACCGCTATCGGTTTCCAGCAAGGCGGAGACATAATCTTCTGTCTCCATGCGGTGGAGAGCCGTGGTGCGGGCCTGCGCCGCGACAACCTTCGACACGCCGACGAGCGAGCGAAACAGGTCGAGCGAATGGATCGCCTGGGTAAGCAGCACGCCGCCGCCGTCCCGGGCGAGCGTGCCGCGGCCGGGCTCGTCGTAGTAGTTCTGGGGGCGCCACCAGGGCACGGAGAGGAAGGCCGCTTCGATGGTGCCAAGCTCCCCCGATTGCAGGGCGGCTTTCAGGCGCAGGCTCGCCGGGCGGAAGCGATGCTGCAGCACGACGCCGAAGGTCTTCCCCGTGCGCCGCGCGGTCTCCACGAGGCGCTGGCCGCGTTCGCTGGTCAGTTCGAGCGGCTTTTCGACCAGAACATGTTTGCCGGCTTCAAGGCAGCGCGCGGAGACGTCGAGATGGCTCGAAGGCGGGGTCAGCACGATGGCGGCATCCACTGCCGGATCGGCCAGGGCGACATTCAGGTCCGTGGCTGTCGGAAAGGGGAACTGGCCGGCAAAGGCCCTGGCCCGGTCGGGCGTACGGCTCACCGCCCATCGCACATCCGCACGATCCGCGAGATCGAGCAGACTTTTCGAATGAGGCAGGGAGGCGGGACCGAGGCCGATCACGGCGATGCCGAGCTTGCTTGTCATGGCGGATCGTTCCTCAAGCGCGGGCGGCGGGCTTCGCCGGCAGCCAGGCGGCCTTGGCCTGTGCCTCCAGCGCCAGGCGGCAGACGGTGAAGGCGTGGCGCTGACTCATCGCGGTTTCGCTGCGTGCGCCGATATCGGCGATCAGGTCGCGGAAATAGGTGAGCGGCTCGCCGGAGGCGTCGATATGGCGGGTGCCGGCCCTGTCGACGAGGAAGACATGGTCGGTGCCGGGGCGGCCGGCGATGTCGACGTATTTGCGCAGCTCGATCGTACCCTCGGTACCGAGAATGGTCAGACGGCCGTCGCCCCAGGTTGGGAGGCCGTCGGCGGTGAACCAGTCGACGCGGATGTAGCCGCCAGCCCTGTCGCTGCGCAGGAGGATTTCGCCGAAATCCTCGAAATCCGGCAGGTCCGGTGCGCCGAAATGGCCGGCACCGGATGCGATGACCTCGGCATCGGTCGAGCCGGTGAAATGCAGGAACTGATCGATCTGGTGAGACGCGATGTCGGTGAGGATTCCGCCATAGTGCCGCTTGTCGAAGAACCAGCCCGGCCGGATGGCGCGGTTGAGCCGATGCGGCCCCATGCCGAGCGTCTGGACGACATGGCCGATCGCGCCGTCGGCAATCAATTTGCCGGCTATGATCGTTGCTGGAACGATGAAGCGCTCGGAGAAGCAGATCGAGAAGATGCGGCCGGTCTCGGCGACGGCCTTCCGCACCGCTTCGAGCTGGTCGAAGCTGGTCACGCCGGGCTTGTCCACCATGACGTCCTTGCCGGCGCGCATGGCACGAATGGCGATGGCCGCGCGCTCGGCAGGAACGGCGGCGCAGACGATCAGCTCGACCGACGGGTCGTCGAGCAGCCGGTCGGCCGTGCTCTGCGGCAGTTCGGGGAAACGTTCACGGAAGCCGGCAAGGACGCGTTCGTCCGTGGTGGCGGGGTCGAAGCCGACGCAGGTCGCGCCGGCTTCGAGGAGACCACCGACCATATGATAGATATGGCGGTGGTCGAGGCCGATGGCGGCGAAGCGCATCTTATTGAGGCGCGCCGTGGCCGACGCCGATCTCCTGGTCCCAGCGCCGGAAGGCGGCGACGAGACGCTCGGGCGTCAGCGGCGGGCGGGTCGGCAGGCTGGTGATCAGCCCGTCATACTCGGGCCGGCCATATTCCGCGAGGATGTCGCGGCTCTCCTGCGGGGCCATGGCGAGCGTCACGCCCTTCACCGCCGGGCCGGGATAGAAATAGCCCTTGTCGTAGGTTACCGCCTGCGCTTCCGGCTTGAGCATATGAGCCATCAGCGCGACGAGCGCCGGCATCTTGTCGGCCGGGACGCCCTTCGGGATGCACATGAACTGCGTATCCGGGATCCAGTGGGTGTTGGCGAGGACGAAGACCTTCGCCTCCTTCGGCACGATGCCGAGCACGCGCGGGTTGATGTCCCATCCGAGGGTCGAGACGATGACGTCACGGGTGCCCTCGCCGAGCTCCTTCATCGTGGCGGCTGTGCCGCCGGGATAGTAGTCGACGCCGGTGCCGAGTTCCTTGAGATAGGCCCAGGTCTTGTCCCAGCCCTTCATCGGATCGGACGGGTCGGCATCGCCGAGGATATAGGGCAGGCCCTGCAGCCAGGTCCATCCGGGGCCGGAATTGACGGGCCGCGCATAGGTGAAGCGCTTGGGGTTCTGCTTGACGTAGGCGAGCAGCTCCTCCGCCGTCTTCGGCACGGTCTTGAGACGCTCTGGGGCATACTCGAAAAGCGGGCCGGAGGGCGAATAGACCACCGCGACGCCTTCGTTCTGGCCGAAGTTGCGCTGCATCATCAGCGCCTGTTCGTGGTAGATCTCCTCGGGCTTCGGCAGGTCCTTGGCGTGGGATTTCCAGACATCGACCCAGAGCCCCTGCTGGATGCCGTCCGACATCGCGCCGGGGCCCGTCAGCACGAGGTCGATGTCGACGCGGTTGGCCTGCTGCTGGGCCTTGAGCTTGGCCGGCAGTTCCGGCGAAGGCGCGCGCGAGAAATTCAGGCGCGAGATCAGCTTCGGATTGTCCTTGGCGAATTTCTCGATGGCCGCCTGCGTCAGCTGCAGATTGCCTGCGACGTCGATGATGTTGAGCGCGACCGGAGCGCTCTGTGCCAGCGCGCCGCCGGCCTTCAACGCGGCGAGGCCGGCCGCTCCGGCCATGACGGTACGGCGTGTCGGATGGTTCATGGTCTCTCCCTGGGGTTCGGCTCTCTTTTGTGATGCCGTTGGCAGCATCCGGAGCTCTGATCTGGGATACTAGTGCACCACCTCGGAACGCGCCAGCGCATTCGGCGACATGGCCGACACCACGCCGAGGCATGCGGCGAGCCGAGAGATCAGCCGCGCTCGAGCAGCAGCGCTTCCGCAGCGCGGCTGAGCAAGGGCGCGGCTGCGCCGTGGATCTCGTAGAGATGGCTGGCCGGCACGCCCGCGAGCGCGGGAACGGCGAAGCCGTCCATCGTGCCTTCCGCGCGGAACAGCGTGTCGAAACGGGCCCAGAGTTGAGGATTGGCGGAGAAGGGGCCGCTGACCGCGATCCGTGCCGGGAAGAGGAGGCGGCAGGCATTGGCCAGCGCCCGGGCAAGAAGTTGCGCCGCCGTGTTGATCTCCGGCAGGGACAACAGGTCCAGGCCCGCGAGCTGCCGGGCCAGCCGGACCTCGTCCTGATCGAGATCGGGCCAATGCCGGCGCAGCGCGGGCAGGAGGGACCAGAGCGCGGCGCCGGTCTCCAGGCAGCCAGTGTTCCTGCAGCCGCAAGGGCGGCCGTCCAGGGCGGCGAGGCGCCAATGACCGATTTCGCCGAACGAGCCGGTGGGAGCGAAAGGTTCACCATCGACGGCATAGGCCAGGCCGATCCCCCAGCCCCAATGCAGCAGCACGGTGCCGCCGGCGAACTGCTCCGGCTCGCGGGCGGCGCGAGCGCGCAGCTCGGCATCGAGATTGCGGCAGATGGCGACCGGGCCGGCGACCGGTTCGAGCACGGCGGCGATGTCGAGCCCGCGCATGCGCGGCCAGCGCGAGGCCATCAGCCACTGCCCCTGCCTCAGGTCGATCAGGCCGGAGAGCGAAACGGCGGTGCCGGCATGGCTCATGCCGGCCGGCATCGCATCGAGCAGGTTCTGCGCTAGTTCCGCCATCACCGCCGCGATCGTGGCGTTGTCGGCGTCGCCGGCGATCGGGCGGCGGCGCTCGGCGACGAGATGCCCGTTGAGATCGACCAGCGCGCCCGAGAGCGACTGGCTGGAGACATGGATCACGGAAGCGCCGATGCGGCGGGTATGGGCCACGAGGATGGCGGGTGGCCGGCCGCGCCCGCTGGCTTCGCCGACCGTCTCGATAACGAGGCGCCGGGCGATGAGGTCGCCGACGACGCGTGAGACGCTGGTCGAGCGCAGCTGCAGGATTCGTCCGATATCGGCGCGGGAATGGGCCTCGCCGTTCAGGATCAGGCGGTAGATCCGGGCGCAGTCGCGGTCATGGGCGAGTGCGAGGCGGCTTTCGTCGATCGTCAGCAGGGACAAGGCGGTCTCTATTCAGAACGGTTGCGTTCGAAATTAATGATTGCGTTTCGGCTGAGGCTTCATAAGCTCGGTAACAGAATATCGGAAATTTCCTGACTAAAAAGGTTCAGAATTCGATGATCGAGATGCATGTTGCTTCCGACAAGGATGCGCTCGGCCGGCAGGCGGCGGGCCTCGGCGCGCAGGCGATCCGGGACGAGCTGGCCCGCCACGGCGAAGCGACGATCATCGTGGCGACCGGCGCGAGCCAGTTCGAAATGCTGAAGCATCTCGTCGCAGCCGAGGGCATCGACTGGTCCAAGGTGACGGCCTTCCATCTCGACGAATATGTCGGCCTGTCCGAGAGCCACCCGGCCAGCTTCCGGCGCTATCTGCGGCTGCGCTTCATGGCGCCGCTGAGCAACGCGCCGACCTTCGTTCCGGTCGATGGCGAGGGCGATCCCGCAGAGGCGGTGAAGCAGCTCAGCAAGCAGATCGCCGGCAAGCGCATTGCCGTCTGCTTTGCCGGGATCGGGGAGAACTGCCACCTCGCCTTCAACGATCCGCCCGCTGATTTCGACACCGAGGAGCCGTATCTCGTCGTCAATCTGGACGATGCCTGCCGGCAGCAACAGTTCGGCGAGGGCTGGTTCCCGAGCTTCGACGCCGTGCCGCAGCAGGCGATCTCGATGAGCATCCGCCAGATTCTCAAGAGCGAGCTGATCGTTCTCTCGGTTTCCGACACGCGCAAGGCCGCAGCCGCGAAGGCAGCGCTGGAGGGGCCGATCAGCAATCTCGCGCCCGCTTCGATCCTGCAGACGCACAAGCGCACGGTGTTGTTCATCGATCCGCCGGCTGCGTCGCTGCTGACCCGGAAAGGCTGAGGATGCGCACGCCCGGCCTCGTCGATCTGCAGGTCAATGGCTTTGCCGGGGTGGATTTCAACTCCGGGACGATCACCGCGGCTGAGCTCGACCGGGCGCTCGAGGCAATGCTGTCAACGGGCGTCACCACCTGCCTGCCCACCATCATCACCGGCCATCCGCACGAGCTGGAAGAGCGCTTCCGGGCGCTCGATGCGGCGGTGAGCGGCAGTCGGCTCGGACCCCTGATGTGTCCGGGCTATCATCTCGAAGGGCCGTTCCTGAATCCCGCCGCCGGCTATGCAGGCTGCCATCCGGCGGAGGCGATGATCGCGGCGACGGCCGATCTCGTCGTGCATCTCGACGGGCTGCTGTCGCGGCCGATCCTGATGGTGACGCTGGCGCCGGAGGTCGAGGGCGGTATCGCCCTTGCCGGCAAGCTGGCCGGCATGGGCAAGGTCGTCGCCATCGGCCATTCCGCGGCAGATTTCGAGACGGTCGCCGCCGCCGCCGATGCGGGAGCGACGCTTTCGACCCATCTCGGCAACGGCCTGCCGCAGCAGATGCACAAGCTGGTCAATCCGCTCTTCGCGCAACTCGCGGAAGACCGGCTGATGGCCGGCTTCATCGCCGATGGCATCCATATCCACCCGAAGGCGCTGAAGAGCCTGATCCGGGCCAAGGGCTTCGAGCGCTCGATCCTCGTCACCGATGCGGTTGTCGCGGCGGGGGCCGCGCCCGGCCGCTACAGTTTCGCCGGGATGCCGGTGGATCTCGCCGGCGACGGGTCGGTGCGCCAGCCCGGCGGCGCCTCGCTGGCGGGCTCTGCGCTCAAGCTCGACGATGCCGTGCGCAACGTCGTGGCCTGGGACATCGCAACGCCGGAGGAGGCGATCGCCATGGCGTCACGCCATGCGCTGGCCTGCATCGCCGGCGCTCTGGCGAAGGCCGTCATCACCTTGCCGGAATGTGCGATCGAATGGTCGCCGGATCTCCGCATCCGCCAAATCCGCATCGGCGACGAACGCCGGGACTTCGCCGCTGGGGCGGCAGCCTGACGACATCACCAACAAGCAAGAGGGGAGAACCATGAGCGAGTTTTCAAAGGGTGTGGACCGCCGCACCGTCCTGGGCGGGCTGGGGGCGTTGGCCGTCGGCGGAAGCGGAGCCTTCGCTGCCGTGCCGGCGCTGCCCTCGGCGCCGGTCGGGATCAACATCATCGATGTCGGCGGCGCGCTGGCGCTGATGCAGCAGGCCTTCGACGACTACCGCAGCGCCAATCCCAAGCTCGTCTCGCGCATCACCTATGTGAAGGCGCCGGCGCCGGAGCTGGCGAGCAAGATCAAGGCGCAGCAGGACGCCGGCCGCGCCGATCTCGACCTCGTCCTGACCGGTTCGGACGGTCTCGCGGCCGGACTGGAGCAGAATCTCTGGCTGAAGATCTTCCCGGATTTCGCCGAGAAGTTCCCGAAGATCGAAGAGAACTACGAGCCCGCGGCGCTCAATCTGCACAAGGTGCAGGGCGCCGGCTATGGCACGGTCGTGAACTACTATCCGTCCGGGCCGCTGCTCGAATACATGCCGGATCGCGTGAAGCAGGTGCCGACCACGGCGGAGGAACTGCTGGCCTGGGCGAAGGCTAACCCCAACAAGTTCATGTATGCGCGCCCGACCAATTCGGGCCCTGGCCGCACCTTCATGATGGGCCTGCCCTACATCCTCGGCGACAAGGACCCGCAGGATCCGGTCAATGGCTGGGACAAGACCTGGGCCTATCTGCAGGAGCTCGGCGAGTCGATCGAGTACTATCCGGCCGGCACCGGCGCCACGATGAAGGAATTCGGCGACGGCTCGCGCGACATCATCATCTCGACGACGGGCTGGGACATCAATCCGCGGGCGCTCGGCATCGTGCCGAAGGAAGCCAAGATCCAGACCCTGAAAGGCTTCCACTGGGTTTCGGACGCCTTCTTCATGTGCGTGCCGAAGGGCATCCCGAACGATCGCCTCGCCGTCGTGCTCGACATCATGGCACATGTGCTGACGCCGAAGATGCAGGCCTATTCCTATGACGAAGGCTATCTCTATCCGGGCCCGGCGGTGAAGGACGTGCCGCTGTCGCTGGCGCCGAAGCGCAGCCAGGAGGTGATCGCGGAGTTCGGCCGGCCGGAATATGCCGAGCTCATCGCCAAGAATCCGATCGAGCTGCCGCTGAAGCCCGACAAGATGGTCGTCGCCTTCCGCAAGTGGGACGAACTCGTCGGCGCGAAGCGCAAGCGCTGAGGCCGCGCGGAACGACCCTTGGTCCAGGGCGACGTGGAGCGGAAAAGGGCCCGGAATCCGT
>NZ_JBIWYK010000056.1:0-10830 GCF_044752385.1 Allobosea sp. CER48
CGAACCCGGCCCGACCACCACGCCTTCCAGCGGAGCCACGTCTGCATAGTCCCGACCCAGGGCGGTGACGATATGGTCGTCGGCGACGATCAGATTGTTGGTCGGATCGAGCCCGACCCAGCCGATCTCCGGGCCGCACCAGAGCGCCACCCAGGCATGGCTGGCATCGGCGCCTTCGAGCCGTTGCTCACCGGGCGGCACGACGGTGCGGATATAGCCGCTGACATAGGCCGCGGGCAGGCCGAGGCCCCTCAGGCCGGCGATCATGATATGGGCGAAGTCCTGGCAGACGCCGTGGCGGCGGGCGAAGGCCTCCGCCAGGGGCGTGGTGACCTCCGTCGCCGCCGGATCGTAGGAGAACTCGTTCCGGATCCGCGCCATCAATTCGCAGGCGGCTTCGAGGACAGGGCGCTTGGCGCCGAAGCTTTCCCGGGCATAGGCGATCACGGCCGGCACCTGCGGCACGAGCCGGCTGGGATACAGATGATGGGCCGGCGAATCCGGCGCCAGGCTGCGCGAGGCCAGGGCCAGCACCGCGACCTCCTCCCAGCCGCGCGTCAGCCCGGCATGGGGAGGCATGGGCCGCCGCACCTCGATGCGCGCGCGCAGCTCGACCTTCAGTTCCCAGTGCGGCTTGGCCAGCACCACCGCGGTGATGCGATTGCCGAAGAAGCAGCTGCCGTCGCTGCGCTCGGCCGGGCGCGGCGTGATCGAAAGGCTCGCTCGATGCACTGCCTGACCGTCCCCGCCATGCGGCAGCAGACGCATGATGCAGCGGGAGAACGGCACCTCGCGGCTGTAGCGATAGGTGGTGACGTGGCGCAGATCGTAGATCACGCGAGGCTCGTCATCCGCGGGGCATACGCTGTTGCATTGGGAAGGAAATAGCGGTCGGCGATCGCGCCGGAGAGGGTCAATAGCGATTGCTCGAACTGCAGGATGCCGGCACGGTCGAGCCGGCTTGCCGCCATGGTGCGGCTGTCGGCCGCGAGGCGCAGCACCAGCCGGCGCGGCTCCTCCAGCATGCCGTCGTCCGACAGAGCGGGCAGGGCGGCGATCTCGGCCTCGAGTCTTTCGATCTGGAAGGCGACGGAGCGCGGATTGTAGGGATCGAGCATCACCAGATCGAGCACGGGCAGGGGGCTCGCGCCGATCAGGTAGCGCGAGCGGTAGGTGATCTGCGAATCGGTCAGATCGAGCAGGGCGTCCAGGCTGTCGTCGGTCGTATGGTCGTCGGAGAACTGGCGCGCGAAACGACAGGTCACCACGCCGCGTTCCACCCGCCGGCCGATATCGAGGAAGCGCCAGCCGTCGCCGCGCACCATGTTTTCCTGGCTGAGACCGGAGAAGGCGGCGAGCGACTTCAGGGCCCGGTCGGCGATCTCGTAGGTCTCGCCCTCGCTCGGGGCACGGCCCCCGCGTGATGTGAGCTGGCGCAGGACATCGCCGAACAGGCGCCAGGCATCGACCGAAAGCCGCTCCCGGATCACCGAGGCGGTGCGCCTCGCCTCGCGCACGGAGGACGCGGCGGAGCCATAGGCGTCGAGGCTGTAGAGCGCCGAATGGGCCTGTGTGGCCGGCGATGCCCCGTCCAGCACAGGCTGGGCTGCACCCCAGGCGACGAGCATTCCGGCGAGCTGCCGGATCGTGTCGGCCCGTTCGGGCGCCGGATCGGCGTCGATCAGTCGGCCGAGCAGCGCACGGACCAGTCGCAGCGTCGCCTCGCCGCGTTCAAGGTAGCGGCCGAGCCAGAACAGGTTGTCGGCGGCCCGGCTCGGCAGCGTGCCCGTGACGCGGCGGATGCTGATCCGATCGGGCGACGGCAGCAGGCTGATCTGCGCGACCGGTGCCTTGGCCGTGATCCAGACGTCGCAGGAGCGCACGCCCATGCGCAGGCTGACCGCCCGCGCATCGGGCTCGTCCGAGATGCGGCAGAAGCCGCCTGGCATCACCTTCCAGCCATCCGGCGTCGCCGCGGCGAAGACGCGCAACGTCATCGGGTGCGGTTCGAGCCGGCCGTTCTGGAAGACGGGCGTTGTCGAAAGCCGCACGACCTCCTGGCCGACATAGTCCATGCCGCGCGCCGCGATGCGTGCGCGCAAGGCCTCGCGTTCGGCTTCCGGCAGCTCGCCCGGCAGCACCGGCTCGCCGTCGATCCCGTTGCCGGAGCCCCGGAAGGCGGGGGCCACGCTCATGTCGCCCAGCCTGTCGAGCACGGTCTGGCGCTCATGAGGCTGGCCGCACCACCAGGTCGCGACATGCGGCATAATCAGCTCTTCGCCGGTGAGCTCCTTCGCGATCGCAGGCAGGAAGCCCATCAGCGCGCGCGCTTCGACGACGCCGGAGCCGAGCCCGTTGGCGATATGGACCTGCCCCTGTCTCACGGCCTCGACCAGCCCGGCCACGCCAAGTGCCGACTGCGCGTTGAGTTCGAGCGGGTCGGCGAAATCGCCGTCGATGCGCCGCCAGATCACGTCGGCTCGCTTCAGCCCCGCGATGGTGCGCACCTGCACGCGGCCCTCGCGCATCAGCAGGTCGCCGCCCTCGACCAGCAGGAAGCCGAGATAGCGCGCAAGATAGGCCTGCTCGAAATAGCTCTCGTTGAGCGGCCCCGGCGTCAGCAGGCAGATGCGCGGCTCGACCCGCTTCGAGCGGGCGACCAGCCCGGCCCGGAAGCCCTGGAAGAAGGCCGCCAGCCGCTCGATGTTCATGCTGCGGAACATGTCCGGGAAGGCGCGCGCCAAAGCGAGGCGGTTTTCGAGCGCATAGCCGGTCCCGGAGGGCGCCTGCGTCCGGTCCTGCAGCACCCACCAGCGCCCGTCGGGGCCGCGCCCGAGATCGGCGGCGTAGAGCTGCAGCCCGCCGCCCCCTGTCCCGTGGATCGGGCGCAGATAGTCAGGGCTGCCGGTGATCGCGGCGGCGGGCAGGAGACCCCTGGCGATCAGCTCGCCCGGCCCGTAGATGTCGTCGAGCAGGGTGGAAAGCAGCTGCGCGCGTTGGGTGATGCCGGCCGCGATCACCTGCCACTCGGTTTCGGGGATCACCAGCGGAACATGCGAAAGCGGCCAGGCGCGCTCCCCGAAGCCGGGGTCGTTCTCGTCGACATCGCCATGGACGCGATAGGAAAGCCCGGTGTCGTGCGCATGCCTGTCGGCGAGGCCGAAGCGCTGGGAAAGCTCGTCCGGTGACAGCGCGCACCATTCGGACAGAAAGGGCTCCCAATGCGGGCGAACCGTCCCGGAGGCATCGACGAACTCGTCATGGACACCGGGGAAGGGGCGATAGCCGTTGATGAGCGCGGCGCGACGGTCCGCCTTGCTGCCTTCGTCCTGCCGGATGTGCCCCTGAACAGCCATCGGCTTGGTCAAACCCTTACTGGGCGCTGGCCTGGGTACGGTCTGGGCGCCGCATTCCTTCGGCGGAATCGCCGGAGCGCGGGGACTATGACCGATCGCCTCGCGAGGTGCGAGCGCTCTCGCTTCCCCAAGGTCGGAAATCTTCGGCTCGTCGCGGGCTGTCTGCCGAACAGATGTGCACAATGGCGCGCGGATTGCCTGCGCGGCGCTGGACAGGCGCAATCGAGTGGTTGCAGATAGCGCCCAAGGGGCCGCCATGGCCCCAGAGATACCAACGATGGGGAAATCGATGCGTCATGTAGCCAAGTTGATGGCCGTTTCGGCCTTTACGGCCCTGATGTCGACGACGGCCTCCTTCGCGCAGACGCCGAAGGACACTGTCGTCATGGCCAAGCAGATCGACGACATCATCACGCTCGATCCGGCCGAAGCCTTCGAGTTCTCCGGTGTCGAGGTCGGCGCTAACGTCTACGACAAGCTGATCAACATCGACATTTCCAAGAACAACGAGCTGATCCCGGATCTCGCCGAGAGCTGGACCGTCAGCCCCGACAACCTGACCTACACCTTCAAGCTGCGCAAAGGCGTCAAGTTCCACTCGGGCAACCCCGTGACGGCAGCCGACGTGGTCTACTCCTTCCAGCGCGCGGTCACGCTCAACAAGTCGCCGGGCTTCATCCTGCGCCAGTTCGGCTTCGTCGCCGAGAACGTGCTGGACAAGGTCAAGGCCGTCGACGAGAACACGATCCAGATCACGGTCTCGAAGCCGTTCGCGCCGACCTTCTTCTACAACTGCCTGACCTCCGGCGTCGCCGCGATCGTCGACTCGAAGCTGGTCAAGGCCAATGAGAAGGACGGCGACTGGGGCAATGCCTGGCTCAAGCTGAACTCGGCCGGCTCCGGCGCCTACAAGGTCCGCAGCTACCGTCCGAACGAACAGTATACGCTCGACGCGAACGAGAGCTGGTGGAAGGGCGCGCCGAAGAGCAAGCGCATCGTCGTGCGCCACGTCGCGGAGCCGGCCTCGCAGCGCCTGCTCGTCGAGAAGGGTGACGTCGATATCGCCCGCAACCTCTCGAAGGATCAGCTGACCGCGGTCAAGAACAACGACTCGATCAAGATCGTCCAGGGCGACAAGGGCTACATTCTCTATCTCGGCCTGAACCAGAAGAACCCGAACCTTGCCAAGCCCGAGGTTCGCGAAGCGCTGAAGCTCCTTGTCGACTATGCCTCGATCGAGAAGAACATCCTCGAG
Source organism: Allobosea sp. CER48 (assembly GCF_044752385.1). Classification (NCBI taxonomy): domain Bacteria; kingdom Pseudomonadati; phylum Pseudomonadota; class Alphaproteobacteria; order Hyphomicrobiales; family Alloboseaceae; genus Allobosea; species Allobosea sp. CER48. The sequence continues at coordinate 4,612 of NZ_JBIWYK010000056.1, forward strand.
GGCACCTACAAGGGCCATGAATCCTTCCTGCCGCAGGGCTTCCTCGGCGCGATCTCGGACAAGCCCTATTCGCTGAACGTCGCCAAGGCCAAGGAGCTGCTCGCCAAAGCCGGCCTCGCCAACGGCTTCACCGTCACCATGGACACCCGCTCGGTCGCTCCGATCACCGACATCGCCCAGGCGATCCAGGCGACCTGGGCCCAGGCCGGCGTCAAGCTCGAGATCATCCCCGGCGACGGCAAGCAGACCCTGACCAAGTATCGCGCCCGCACGCACGACATCTATATCGGCCAGTGGGGCCCGGATTATCTCGATCCGCACACCAATGCCGAGACCTTCGCGATCAACGAGGACAATGGCGAGGAAGCGAAGTCGAAGACGCTGGCCTGGCGCAATGCCTGGGACATCCCGGACATGACCAAGGTCACTCAGGGCGCGGTGCTCGAATCCGATGCCGCCAAGCGCAAGGCGACCTACGAGGTGCTGCAGCGTGACCACCAGAAGGTCTCGCCCTTCGTCATCATGTTCCAGCAGATCGAAGTCTCGGCCGAGCGCAAGAACGTGAATGGCTGGGTGATCGGGCCGAGCTCCGACACCAACCGCTACGCGACCATCGTCAAGAACTGAGGTTCGTGACACGGAAGACCCGCCCTGGCCCCCGGCCTCGGCGGGTCTTTGCGTTCCCGCTGAACACGCCCCGGCGCTAGCGGCGCCCGGGCCGGAGACACCTTGTCCATGACGACCAGAATCGGAGGCGGGTCATGACGGCCGTGACGCAGGCGTCTGAGCGCAAGAGCGCATCGTCCGGAAGGCTGGGCCGCTGGGCGCGCGCGCTCTCGCGCGAACTGACGACCGTGGTCATCACCATGTTCGGCTTGCTGCTCGTCACCTTCTTCATCGCCCGCGTCATCCCGATCGATCCGGTGCTCGCCGTCGTCGGCGACAACGCCAAGCCCGAGACCTACGAGGCGGCGCGCATCGAGCTCGGCCTCGACAAGCCGCTCTGGCAGCAATTCGCGATCTATATAGGCAAGGTCTTCACCGGGAATCTCGGCACCTCCGTGCTGACCTCGAACCCGGTCGCCGAGGACATCAAGCGCGTCTTCCCGGCAACGCTGGAACTCGCCACGCTCGGTACGCTGATCGGCGTGGTGATCGGTGTCCCGCTCGGCATCCTCGCCGCCGTCAACCAGGGGCGCTGGCAGGACCAGGTCGCCCGCGTCGTCGGCCTCGTCGGCTATTCCGTGCCTGTCTTCTGGATCGGCCTGATGGCGCTCCTGCTGTTCTACGCCAAGCTCGGCTGGGTCTCGGGGCCGGGCCGGATCTCCGTCGTCTGGCAGGACATCGTCACCACCCGCACCGGCATCATCATGATCGATGCGGCGCTGGAAGGGGAATGGGAGGCGTTCTGGGACGCGTTCTCGCACCTGATCCTGCCGGCACTGGTCCTGGGCCTTCTCTCCGTCGCCTATATCAGCCGCATGACCCGCAGCTTCATGATCAGCGAGCTGCAGCAGCAATACGTCATCGCCGCCCGCGTGAAGGGCGTCTCCGAGACCGCGGTGATCTGGCGCCATGCGCTGCGCAACGCCGCCGTGCCGCTCTTCACCGTGATCGCGCTGTCCTACATGCACTTGCTCGAAGGCTCGGTGCTGACCGAGACGATCTTCGCCTGGCCGGGGCTCGGCCGCTATCTCACCAACGCGCTGCTCAACGCCGACATGAACGCGGTGCTCGGCGGCACTCTGGTGGTCGGCGTCGTCTTCATCGCGGTCAACCTTTTGACCGACATCATCGGCCGCCTGGCCGATCCGCGCGTGCGCTGAGGAGGAACATATGAGCGATACCTCCGCCGGCCTGCATGCCTGGCTGATCAGCGACAGCCCTGAGTCCCGCCGCCAGGCCCGCCTCGGCCAGCTCTACCGGCAATGGCTCGCGTTCAAGCGCAATCCGATGGCGGTGTGCGGCCTTGCCATCATCATCCTGCTGCTGCTGGTCGCCGCCTTCGCGCCGCTGATCGCGCCCTTCGATCCGATCGCCCAGGCGCTCGACAAGCGCCTCCTACCGCCGTCCGCCACCAACTGGTTCGGCACCGATGCACTCGGCCGCGACATTTTCAGCCGCATTGTCTACGGCACGCGCATCACGCTGGTGATCGTGCTGCTGGTCGTCGTGACGGTCGGTCCCTTCGGCCTGCTGATCGGCGCGGTCTCCGGCTATTTCGGCGGCTGGGTCGACCGGCTCCTGATGCGTATCACCGACGTCTTCCTCGCCTTCCCACGCCTCGTGCTTGCCCTGGCGTTCGTCGCGGCGCTGGGCCCTGGCATCGTCAACGCCATCATAGCCATCGCGATCACGACCTGGCCGCCCTATGCCCGCGTCGCACGCGCCGAGACCATGGTGATCCGCAACCAGGACTACATCGAGGCGATGCGCCTGCAGGGAGCCTCCCGCGCCCGCATCATCTGCAAGCATGTCGTGCCGATGTGCATGCCCTCGCTGATCGTGCGCACCACCTTCGACATGGCCGGCATCATCCTGACGGCCGCCGGCCTCGGCTTCCTCGGCCTCGGCGCGCAGCCGCCGATGCCGGAATGGGGCGCGATGATCTCGGCCGGCCGCGAGCAGATCTTCGACCAGTGGTGGGTCGCGACCTTCCCGGGCATCGCGATCTGCGTGGTTGCGCTCGGCTTCAACCTGCTCGGCGACGGGCTCCGCGACGTCATGGATGCGAGGTAACGTCATGGCGAGCGAGCAGCCTCTCCTCGAGGTCGACAATCTCAAGGTCGATTTCCATACCGCGACCGGGATCGTGCGGGCCGTGCGCGGCCTGTCCTTCACGCTGGGGCGGGAGCGTCTCGGCATCGTCGGCGAGTCCGGCTCGGGCAAGTCGATGACCGGCCGCGCCATCCTCGACCTGATCCCGCATCCCGGTGTCGTCACCGCGGATGGCATGCGCTTCCGCGGCCAGGACCTGATGACGATGGACAAGGGCACGCGGCGCAAGCTGCGCGGCCGCCATATCTCGATGGTGATGCAGGACCCGAAGTTCTCGCTCAATCCGGTCCAGACCGTCGGCAGCCAGATCGCGGAAGCCTATCGCATCCACCGCAGGGCCGGCGCCCGCGAGGCGCGCGAGCGTAGCCTCGCCATGCTGGAGCAGGTGCAGATCCGTGAGCCGGCGCGCGTCTACGATCTCTATCCGCACGAGGTTTCGGGCGGCATGGGGCAGCGCGTCATGATCGCTATGATGCTGATCGCGGAGCCGGAGATCCTGATCGCCGACGAGCCGACCTCGGCGCTCGACGTCACCGTCCAGCTCCAGATCCTGAAGATCCTCGACGATCTCGTGACCGAGCGCGGCATGGGCCTGATCTTCATCAGCCACGACCTGCATCTGGTTCAGTCCTTCTGCGACCGCGTCATCGTCATGTATGGCGGCAAGGTCATGGAGACGCTGCCGGCGGCCGAGCTGGCCGACCCCTCGGCGCGCAGCCGCCGCCACCCCTATACGGTCGGCCTGCTCGAATGCCTGCCTGACCTCGACCATCCTCGGGCGAAGCTCGCCACCCTCAACCGTGACCCGGCGTGGCTGGCATGACGAACACCGCGATCTCCGTCGACAAGCTCAACGTCTCCTTCGGCGACTCCCATGTCGTGAAGGATCTCTCCTTCGATGTCCGCAAGGGCGAGAGCTACGGCCTCGTCGGCGAGTCCGGCTCGGGCAAGTCGACCGTTCTGCGCGTGCTCTCCGGCCTCAATCGTGACTGGAGCGGCACCGTCGCGATCGAGGGAGCTGTGCAGCCCAAGGTCCGCGACAAGGCGTTCTATCGCAACGTCCAGATGGTCTTCCAGGACCCCTATGGCTCGCTGCATCCCAAGAAGACGATCGACGACACACTGGCCGAGCCGCTCGCGATCCACGGCATCCGCGATGCCGAGGCGCGGATCGGCAAGGCGCTGTCCGAAGTCGGCCTGCCGGCCTCCTTCCGCTTCCGCTACCCGCACCAGCTCTCGGGCGGCCAGCGCCAGCGCGTCGCCATCGCCCGCGCCCTCGTGCTCGAGCCGTCGATCCTGCTCCTGGACGAGCCGACCTCGGCGCTCGACGTCTCCATCCAGGCCGAGGTTCTGAACCTGCTGGCGGCGCTGAGGCAGGAGCGCAAGCTCACCTACATTCTCGTCAGCCACGATCTCGCGGTGGTCGGGCACATGTGCGAGCGGCTGCTCGTCATGCAGTTCGGTCGCGCCGTCGAGGAAATGACCGTCGAGACATTGGCCGCGCGCCAGCCGCATACGGCCTATTCGCAGCAATTGCTGGCTGCCAGCGCGGGCTTCCGGCGCGCGGGCTGAACGGCGGGGGCAGCCGCCCTGCGCCGCCCCCTCTTTGCAGCGCGGCAAAACCGTCTCACTCTGGTCGCAGCCTTGCGCTAACTGCTTCGCGTCCGGTCGGTCTTCGATTGTGCGGCAAGGTCTGTCCGGCAACGAGAAGCCGGCAACGCCTTACGGAGTTTCAGTGCCATGGATGCCATCGTCGACAACGCGCTTCGGCCCGAGACCATTCCCGAGCGGACGCCGGTCCCGCCCTTCGACCTGGTCATCTTCGGTGCCGGCGGCGACCTTGCCCTGCGCAAGCTTTTTCCGGCGCTCGCCCAGCGCAACCGGGAAGGTGTCCTGCCCGGCGAAAGCCGCGTCCTCGCCATCGTCCGCAAGGAGGAGGATGTCGAGGGGCTGCCGAAGCAGATCGCCAAGCGGCTCCATGAGGAAGGCATCCCGCAGGATCAGGTCGAGCCGTTCCTGCGACGGCTCACGGTGGTGATGCTGGATGCCGTCCAACCCGAGACCTATGGTGCCCTCAAGCAGGCACTGGGCGAAAGCGAGCGCGTCCGCTCCTTCTATCTCTCGACCCCGCCCGATCTCTTCATCCCGATCTGCGAGAATCTGGCCAAGGCCGGCATCCTGACGCCGACCTCGCGTGTCATCCTCGAGAAGCCGCTCGGACGCGATCTCGGTTCGGCGCGGGCCATCAACGACGCGGTCGCGCGCATCCTGCCGGAAAGCCGGACCTATCGGATCGACCATTATCTCGGCAAGGAGACGGTCCAGAACCTGCTGGTGCTGCGCTTCGCGAACACGCTGTTCGAGCGATCATGGTCGAGCCGCGACATCGACCATGTCCAGATCACCGTCGCCGAGACGGTGGGGCTGGAGCAGCGCGCCGGATACTACGACAAGTCGGGGCATATGCGCGACATGGTGCAGAACCATCTCATGCAGCTCCTGACGCTCTTTGCTATCGAGCCGCCGAACATGCTCGAGGCCGGCGCGGTCCGGGAAGAGAAGATCAAGGTGCTGAAGGCGCTGCGTCCCATCGTCGGGCCGGACGTCCAGCGCTATACCGTGCGCGGCCAGTACGGGCCGGGGCAGATCGACGGCCAGCGGGTCCGCGGCTACACCGAGGAACTCGGCCACGGTTCGAACACCGAGACCTTCGTCGCGATCCGCTGCGAGGTCGACAACTGGCGCTGGGCCGGCGTGCCGATCTACCTGCGCACCGGCAAGCGCATGGCGCAGCGCTATTCCGAGATCGCCGTCACCTTCAAGCCGGTGCCGCACTCGATCTTCGGCAATGGCACCTGCGACCGGCTCGATGCGAACCGCCTCGTCATCCGGCTGCAGCCGAATGACGGCGTCCAGCTCCAGCTGATGATGAAGGTGCCGGGTTCGGGCCGCCTCAAGATCGTCCCGCGCCAGCTCGACCTGCGGTACTCCACTGCCTTCGACGAACGGACTCCGGACGCCTACGAACGCTTGCTGACCGACGTGATCCGCGGCGATCAGACGCTGTTCATGCATCGCGACGAAGTGGAACAGGCCTGGACATGGGTCGATCCGATCATCGCCGGCTGGCAGGACTACAGTCCGCATCCGCACCGCTATGCCGCCGGTTCGTGGGGGCCGTCGCAGGCGATCGGCCTGATCGAGCGCGAGGGCCGCTCCTGGGCCGATCCGGATTTCGCCTGATGGCCGGTCCCGTCTCCTGGCATCGCTTTGCGACGCTCGCCGATGCGTCGGAAGCGTTGGCCGAGGCCGTCGCGGTCCGCCTTCGGGAGGTGCTCGCTGAAAAGGGCAGGCCGCTGCTCGCCGTGCCCGGCGGCACGACTCCCGCCCGCTTCCTCGCCGCTCTCGGGCAGCGCGATCTGGCCTGGGACAAGGTCACGC
>NZ_JBIWYK010000057.1:0-10766 GCF_044752385.1 Allobosea sp. CER48
GGTCTGATCTCGATCATCTACCCACCGGCCTGCATCGCCTGTCAGACCGCCACCGGACAGGCACAGGCGCTCTGCCCGGCCTGCTGGGGCAGCCTCGGCTTCATCGAGCGGCCCTAATGCGAAAGGCTGGGCACGCCGTTCGCCGTCGATCTCGGTCCAGGCCTGCTCTCGCCGGCCGCGATCTCCGATCCACCGGTCTTTGCCCGCGCTCGCGCCGTCTGCCGGTTCGATGGCGCGGCACGCGAACTGGTGCATCGCCTGAAATATGGCGACCGCATAGACCTCTCGCTGTCGCTCGGCCGCATGATGACCCAGGCCGGCCGCGAACTGCTCGACGAGGCCGAGCTCATCGCGCCCATTCCGCTTCACCGGATGCGTCTCTGGAGCCGGCGCTTCAACCAGGCGGCCACGCTGGCCGGCGTCATCTCCCGTCAGGCCGGCGTTCCGCTCGCACCGGCGCTGCTGGCCCGCGTCAAGCGCACGCGACAGCAGGTCGGCCTCACGCGCTCCCAGCGCGCCGATAACCTGCAGGGTGCGTTCCGGGTCCCCGACGCGATGCGCCCGCAGGTCGCGGGCCGGCGCATTCTCCTTGTCGACGATGTCCTGACCACGGGCGCGACCGCCAATGCTGCCGCACGCACGCTGCTGCGGGCGGGCGCGGGGGCCGTCGATGTGCTGACCTTCGCGCGGGTCGTGACGGATGGCCGGGAAATCACTACATGAGGACTTCGCATCCTATCGAGAGTTCCCTGTCCATGCCGCCTGTCACGATCTACTCCACCTCCTGGTGCCCCTACTGCAAGGCAGCCAAGACCCTGTTGACCGGGAAGGGCGTCGCCTTCACCGAGATCGACGTCGACGGCAAGCCTGAGCTGCGCCAGGCGATGACGGCGCGCGCGGGAGGACGCACCTCCGTTCCGCAGATCTTCATCGGCGAATTGCATGTCGGCGGCTCCGACGACATTCATGCGCTCGATGCGCGCGGCGAGCTCGACAAGCTGCTCGCAGCCTGAGACGCAAGGCTTCGTCCGGCCCGGTCCGGCCTAGCCGCTTCGCATACCGCGCCGATTTGCCTCGGTGGCAGAGCGCCACCATCTATGACGACATGATCCGCTACACCCTCATCTGCGACAACGCCCATGAATTCGAGAGCTGGTTCTCGTCCTCGGCCAGTTTCGAGGACCAGGCCAGGCGCGGATTCGTCACCTGCCCTGTCTGCGACAGCGCCAAGGTGGGGCGCGCGATCATGGCGCCCAATGTCGCGCGCTCCGATCTCGGCCCGAGGGCGGCGGAGCCCGGGCCTGATGCCCCCGGCCCCGGCCCTGCCGCGGCCGGCGCGCCGGCCCCGGTCGCATTGATGAGCGACAGGGAGAAGGCCTTCCGCGAGGCGCTGACCGCGCTGCATCAGCATGTCCGCGAGAATGCCGAGCATGTCGGTGAACGCTTCGCCGACGAAGCGCTGAAGATTCATCACGGCGAGACCGAAGCACGGCCCATCTATGGTCAGGCGACGGCCGACGATGCCCGCCTGCTGCATGAGGAAGGCGTCGACTTCCTGCCGCTCCCGCGCCTGCCTGGTTCGGGAAATTGAGAAGGGCCGGCTTGGCCGGCGCCAGGTCCCGGGAGCGCGGGAGACGAAATTTCGAGGTTTCGTTCGCTCTATTTTCCGAATGATTACAGCATGTTAGAAGCCGCCACGCCGGGCACTGCCTGCGTCGCCTCCCGCATTTGCCGCTCGGCCCCTTCCTTCCTGGATTAACTTTCTGTTAAGGATTTCGGGTTTCCTTCCCGGTGATCCCGCTACGCCACACCCGGCCATTCAGGATTCCGAACACAGGAGTTGCCGCATGAAGCGGGCCCCGATCGCTGCGCATGGTCTCCGTTCCAGCGGAGTTTTCCGGTACGGCGGACGTGGATCCATCCCGCTTCTGGTTGCGCTGGCGGCGCCTCTCCTGGGCGCGTGCAGCATGTCGCCCGTCGAGACGGCTGCAGTCTCGGCCCCCGCGGCCAAGGATCCCGTCGCCGCGCGAAAGCGGGCCGTTGCGCTGGCCAAGGCCGATCCGCGCGAGAAGGACTGCCTGGTCCGCGCCATGTATTTCGAATCGAACCGTTCGAGCGAAGCCGGCCTGCTCGGCGTCGGCACGGTGGTGATGAACCGCGTCGAATCGGCGCGCTATCCCGAGACGATCTGCGGCGTGGTCGGCGCACCCCGCCAGTTCGCCGCCGGCGTCCTCAGCCGCCCGATGCCGGAACACACCCGGCCCCAGATCGAGGCTCTTGCCGAGGACATCCTCAATGGCCGCCGCAACGAGGCGGTGGGAGCGGCCAAGCACTTCCACATGGCCGGGCTGCGATTCGGCTACAACAATATGCACTACGTCACCGTCGCCGGCGGCAACGCCTTCTACGTGAGGGGCGAGCGTCCCGAGCGCAAGCGCATCGAGGAGCCGACGATCCAGCTGGCATCCGCGACCACGACTGCATCGCCTGTCGTCTCCACCTCCTTCGCATCGGCGCCGCTTGCCTTCGCTCCCGAAGCGCCCGCGCCGAGGCTCCCGGCGCTTGAGACTCCGGCCGTCATGCTGGTCAAGAATGCGCCGCTGCCTCCGGGCCGGCCGCTCGACCTCGCCCTGCCGAAGGCCTCCGCCCGCGCCTTCGTCACCCCGCCCAAGGCCGACAACCGCGTCGCGCTCCTGCAGGGTTCGGAGATCCGCGGCAGCCTCTCGACGCGATAGAGGCCTTCGGGCACGGCGCCGTTCCCTCGGAAGGGCGTCCGCCTAACGTCGAACGGGACATCGCCGAAGCTCTGGCGTTATCTTCGCCGCAGTGCAACATTCAGATTGCTCTGCAACACGGGGAGACGCCATGACCGCGACGAAGCTTGGCGGCCAGCAGCCGGGCCAGCGCGACAAGCCCTGGATCTTCCGCACCTATGCGGGCCATTCGGACGCGTCGGAGTCCAACAAGCTCTATCGAACCAATCTGGCCAAGGGGCAGACGGGCCTGTCCGTCGCCTTCGACCTCCCGACCCAGACAGGGTACGACCCTGACCATGTGCTTGCGCGCGGCGAGGTCGGCAAGGTCGGCGTGCCCATCACCCATCTCGGCGACATGCGGGCTCTGTTCGACCAGATCCCGCTGGCGCAGATGAACACCTCGATGACGATCAACGCGACCGCGGCCTGGCTGCTCTCGCTCTACATCGCCACAGCCGACGAGCAGGGCGCCGACCGCAAGCTGTTGCAGGGCACCACGCAGAACGACCTCGTCAAGGAGTACCTGTCGCGCGGAACCTATGTCTTCCCGCCGCGGCCCTCGATGCAGCTCACCACCGACATCGTCGTCTTCACGGCCAGCGAGCTGCCGAAATGGAATCCGACCAACGTCTGTTCCTACCATCTGCAGGAGGCCGGCGCCTCGCCGGTGCAGGAACTGTCCTTCGCGCTGGCGACGGGCATCGCCTTGCTGGATTCCATCCGCGCCCGGCCGGAGGTCAGCCCGGAGGCGTTCCCCGGCATCGTGGGGCGTATCTCCTTCTTCGTGAATGCCGGCATGCGCTTCGTCACGGAGCTCTGCAAGATGCGGGCTTTCGTCGAGCTGTGGGACGAGATCACGCTCGGCCGCTACGGTGTGGCCGATGAGGCGATGCGGCGCTTCCGCTATGGCGTGCAGGTGAATTCGCTCGGGCTGACCGAGCCGCAGCCGGAGAACAACGTCTATCGCATCCTGATCGAGATGCTCGCCGTGACGCTGTCGAAGAAGGCGCGTGCACGCGCCGTGCAACTCCCGGCCTGGAACGAGGCGCTCGGCCTCCCCCGCCCCTTCGACCAGCAATGGTCGCTGCGGATGCAGCAGGTCCTCGCCTACGAGACCGACCTGCTCGAGTTCGGCGACATCTTCGACGGCTCGACCGTTGTCGATGCCAAGGTCCGCGAGCTCAAGGAAGCGGCGCTGGAGGAACTCGCCAGGATCGACGACATGGGCGGCGCGCTCGCCGCCGTCGAGACCGGCTACATGAAGCAGGCTCTCGTCGAGAACGGCGCGCGGCGCATCGAGGCGATCGAGCGCGGCGAGCAGGTCGTCGTCGGCGTCAACAAGTTCACCAACAGCGAGCCCTCCCCGCTCTCGGCCGGCGACGGTTCCGTCGTCACCGTGCCCGACTCCGTCGAGATCGAGGCGGTGGCCCGGCTCAAGGCCTGGCGCGCGGCGCGCGATGGCAAGGCGGCCGAGGCGGCGCTGGCCGAGCTCGCAGCCTGCGCCCGCGAGGCCCGCAACGTCATGCCGGCCTCGATCGCCTGTGCCAAGGCCGGTGTCACCACCGGCGAATGGGCCCAGACCCTGCGCGAGATCTTCGGCGAGTACCGCGCCCCGACCGGCGTCGACACGACCAGGCTCGGCGATGCGACCGGCCTCGCCACGGCCAGGGCGGCCGTCGAAATGGCGACCGAGCGCCTCGGCCGCGCCCCGCGCTTCCTCGTCGGCAAGCCCGGCCTGGACGGTCACTCGAACGGCGCCGAGCAGATTGCCGTGCGTGCCCGCGATGCCGGGATGAGCGTCAGCTATGGCGGCATCCGCCAGACGCCGGAGGAGATCGTCAGCGAGGCCAGGGAGCAGCAGGCCGACATTATCGGGCTCTCGATCCTGTCGGGCTCGCATCTGCCGCTGGTGCGTGACGTCACGGCCCGCCTGCGCGTCGCCGGCATGGACGTGCCCGTCGTGGTCGGCGGCATCATCCCGCCCGACGACGAGAACGCGCTGCGCAACATGGGCGTGGCGCGCGTCTATACGCCAAAGGATTTCGCGCTGGACGGCATCATCGCCGATGTCGCGGGGCTGGCGGCGAAGAAGGGGTGATCGCTCTCAGGGTGACGGCCAGGCTTGTCCCGGCCATCCACGTCTTCACTGGTCGCAGGCGGCGTTCAAGACGTGGATGCTCGTCCCGAGGGCAAGCATGACGGCAGCCGCTAGACCATCCCGACGCTCTTGAGCTGCTGATAGGCCTTCAGGATTTCCTGAAGCGTGCCCTCTCGCGAGCGGTCGCCGCCATTGGCGTCCGGGTGGAAGCGCTTCACCAGCTCCTTGTAGCGTGCCTTGATCGCTGCCGAGTCGGCGGTGTCGTCGAGGCCGAGCGTGTCGAGCGCCTTGCGCGCGACGATGCCGACACGCGATTCCGGCTGCGCCGCCTGCTGCTTGTTGCGGGCCCCGAAAAGGTTGAAGGCATCGTGCATGTCGGCGCCGGCCTCGCCGTTTGCCTTGCGCCCGCGCTGTGCCATCCGCGCGCCCTTCGAGTTGACGCCGAGCTTCCAGGTCGGCCGGTGGCCGATCTCCTCCTGCTTCTGGTAGTCGGCGAGCGCCTCGTCGTCCATGCCCGCGAAATAGTTGTAGGTCGCGTTGTAGGCCTTCACGTGCTCCATGCAGAACAGGAAGAACTGGCCCTCGCGGCCGCGGCCCTTCGGCGCACGGAACTCCCCGGCCCGTGCGCAGCCGGGATGGTTGCAACGCGGCGCATCGCTCTCCACGGCTGCTTCCGCCTCGGAAGAACCGATCCTGATGCTGTCGAAAAGGCGCGAGTTGATGTTCATCGTCGAGGGTTTATGAGACGCAGGGTTCGGGCCGGCAAGTGCGACGCAGCACACTGCCGAACCGACAGGACAATCATCGCAACGGTGGCACGATCATGACCGCAATCGCTGAAAGAATCACGCGAAAGCTGACCGAGGCCTTTGCGCCACAGGAACTGAAGGTGATCGACGAGTCGCACCAGCATCAAGGCCATGGCGGCTGGCGCGAGGGCGGCGAGACTCACTTCCGCGTCAATATCGTGTCGGACGCCTTCGTCGGCAAGAGCCGGCTCGAGCGCCACCGCCTCGTCAATGCGGCGCTGGCGCACGAACTGGCCGACCGCGTCCACGCGCTCGCCATCGCGGCGAAGGCGCCGGACGAGGCGTGATCGTCGAAGGCCACATCCGCAGCGATCGATCAGACAAGGACCAGCCGGGCTGGAGCTATCTTGCGGCGAGGGCCTCGCCCTTCGACTCCGGCGGAGCGGCGATGTAGACGACGAGGGCCGAGGCCAGCGCGACGCCCATGAAGACGAAAAGCCAGCCGAAGGTAGCCTGCGGGTCATAGCCACGGCCATCGAGACCGTTCACCAGCCGCCCCGAGAGCCATTGCATCACGCCCGCCCCGCCCATGAAGACGAAATTCATGAACGTCACGCCGCGGCCGATCTCCCGGGGCGTCATGAAGGCGCGCGCATGCGCCATTACCACGGCATAGGTGACACCGAACAGGCCGATGACAAGGAACAGCCCGACCGCGAGGCGGGAGGATTCCTGTCCCCATAGTGCAAGCGCGAAGAAGGCGCAGGCCACGACCACGGCACAGGCGACGACCGCGGGCTTGGCCCCGATCCGCCGATAGAGCGGCAGCACCAGCAGCGCCCCCACGGCGATCGCGCCTCCCATCGCCATCGCGGCATAGCTCGTCATGGCGAGATCGAAGCCGTGCACCGCCTGGAGATAGGGAGCGATCCACAAGCCGCGCATCGAGATCGTGACCCCGTAACTCACGAAGGTGAAGGGGAGGATCAGCCAGAGCGGGCGCTTCACCACGATCTGCCGTATCCCGCGCAACAGCGACACATGCTGCTGCGGCGCATCGGGCAGCGGCGGCGGATCCTTCAGCAGCAGGATCACGAGCAAGGCTATGAACGCCACGATTCCGGCCAGGCCGAACACGGTTGCCCGCCAACCATAGGCGGCCAGGAAATAGGCGAGCGGCGCGCCGCTCAGCGGATCGCCGATCGAGCCGAAGCCGATCAGGAACGACGACATCGTTGCGAAATGCCCGGGCGAGTAGAGCCGGGCGGCAAGATAGAAGCCGGACATGAGGATGGGCGCGCAACCGATGCCGATCAGCGCGAGCGCGGTCAGAGCAGAGACGTAGCCCCGGGACAGGCCGAATATCACCGTCCCGGCAACGGCGACGAGAAGGAACCCGGCCAGCGTCCGCCGCGGGCCAATCCGATCGAGCGCATAGCCGACCGGGAATTGCGAGAGCGCAAACGCGATCAGCCAGGCAGCCTGCAGGCTGCCGAGCTGGCCCTGATCGAGGCCGAGGTCCCGCGTGAGATCCCCCGAGATGACCGCCAGGAACGCGCGGAAGAACTGGCTCAGGATATAGGCCAGCAACAGGACGACGAAGCTCGTCACGAAGGGTCGCTTTCGCTTAGATCATCGCGCCCTGGCGGGCGCGGTAGCGATGATCTATCACATTGTTATCGCTTCGGATTTGTCCGGAAAGTGGATTCCACTTTCCGGTCCGATGCCATAGCGGCCCGCGCTCCGGCAAAGCCCTGCTCGCGAGACCGGGTCCCGGGCGGTATCCCCCCGGCAAGCCGGCTTCACTTGATCCGTTCGAGCACGGAGACGTAGTTCGCGACGGCCGCCCCGCCCATGTTGAAGATGCCGCCGAGGCGCGGCTCGTCGAGCTGCATGCCCTCCGGCGCCTCGCCCGTCAACTGCATGGCCGAGAGCACATGCATGGAGACGCCGGTGGCGCCGATCGGATGGCCCTTGGCCTTGAGCCCGCCGGAGGCGTTGACCGGCAGCTTGCCGTCCTTCTGCGTCCAGCCCTCCTTGATGGCACGGGCGCCGTCGCCTTCCCTGGTGAGGCCCATCGCCTCGTATTCGATCAGCTCGGCGATGGTGAAGCAGTCATGCGTCTCGACGAAGGAGAGATCGTCGAGCGTCACCCCGGCCTGGGCCAGCGCCTTCTGCCAGGCGAGCGCACCGCCCTCGAACTTCAGGATGTCGCGCTTGGACATCGGCAGGAAGTCCTGGACATGGGCCATGCCGCGGATGCCGACGGCGCGGCGCATCTGCAGCGCGGTCGCCTCGTCGGCCAGTACGATCGCGGCGGCTCCGTCCGAGACCAGCGAGCAGTCTGTGCGCTTCAGCGGCCCGGCGACATAAGGGTTCTTCTCGCTCTCCTCGCGGCAGAAGGCGAAGCCGAGATCCTTGCGCATCTGCGCATAGGGGTTGTCGACGCCGTTCTTGTGGTTCTTGGCCGCAATCAGAGCGAGCGCGTCGGACTGGTCGCCATGGCGCTGGAAATAGGCCGCCGCGATCTTGCCGAAGACACCGGCGAAGCCGCCCTGCGTCTCGCCATCCTCGGGCAGATAGGAGGCCTTCAGCAGGTTCTTGCCGATCTCGGCCGATGGTGTCTTCGTCATCTGCTCGACGCCGACGACGAGCACGACCTTGGCCGCGCCGGCCTTGATCGCGCGCACGCCCTGATGGACGGCGGCAGAACCGGTGGCGCAGGCGTTCTCGACGCGGGTGGTCGGCTTGAAGCGCAGGGCCGGGTCGGCCTGCAATACCAGCGAGGCCGTGAAGTCCTGCGCCGAGAAGCCGGCGTTGTAGTGGCCGAGCACGATCTCATCGACCTGGTCGGCGGTGATGCCGGCATCGACCAGTGCGTCGGTGGCGACCCGCACGATCAGGCTTTCGACGGTTTCGGCATCCTGCTTGCCGAACGGCGTATGCGCCCAGCCGACGATTGCAGCGCTCATGACGGATTCTCCCTATGATGTGCAACTACACGTTATCTTGGCAGCCTTGTGCCGCCCGGCAAGCCGGAAACCACGCATGATGGCCGTGCGCGGATCGGCAGGCGAGCTTTTCCCAGCACTAGAACATCGCCCGGAAAAGGGGAACGCGGTTTTCGGAAGGTCGCGATGCGGGAAACACGAGCTCTGCTCTGCCGTCGCGCGCCGAGGCGCAGCACCTTACTGCAGCGCCACCGAGAGCAGCAGCCCGACGCCACCGACGATCATCGCCATGCCGAGTATCTCGCGCCGGCTGGTGCCTTCGGAAAACAGCCGGCGCGAGGCGATCTGCGCCAGCGGCACCTCGATCAGTGCCAGTGTCCGGACATTGGCGGCGGTGGTCAGCGAGAAGCCGATGAACCAGAACTGCGAGGCCGCAGCGCCGAGGAAGCCGGCCGAGAGCGAGCGGCGCCAGTTCTTCAGGCTCTGGAACAGGGCGTCGCGGTTCGCGGCGAGCAGGTAGAGCGTGAGGATCAGCGTCTGGAGGCCGAGGCCGAGCACGAGGATGGTCGAGGCGCGGATCAGGAAGCTGCCTTCCGGCAGGGCCTGGATGCCGCCGCGGAAGCCGATCGCCGACAGCGCGAAGAATGCGCCGGAGACGATGCCGAGCACCGCCGGGCGCATGCCGGCGCGGGTCATTTTCTCGCCCGGCTTCCAGGACACGACGATCACCCCGGCCGTCGCGATCGCGATGGCTAGGAACTTCAGCGGCGTCAGCGCGTCGCCGAGCAGCGCCGCGCCGAACAGCGCCACCTGCACGGGCTCTGTCTTTGTATAGGCGGTCGTCACCGCGAAGGAGCGCTCGCGCATCGCCGCCAGCATCAGCGCCGTCGCCGCGATCTGCGTCAGCGCCCCCCAGAGGGTGTAGCCCAGCGAGGCCAGGCCCACGGCGGGCGGCAGGCGCTCGAGGCCGAGGCAGGCCAGGACCAGGAACAGCACGGCGAAGGGCAGGCCGAACAGGAAGCGCACCTGCGTGGCGCCGACGACGCCGATGATGTCGGTGAGCGAGCGCTGCGCCAGATTGCGCGCGGTCTGTAGCAACGAGGCGACGATCGTCGCCGGAATCCAGAGAAGGCCGAAAGCCACGGTAAGCCTTGGGAAAGAATGGAGGCGTAGCGTTTTGGACCAGCGCCCCCCGTCTAGGCAAATCGCTCCGCAAGGGGTAGGTATGCATTTGCTGGCGGGCAAATGCGCTGGCTGTCTCGAAAATGCCGCATGCGTCGCGTTGAAGGCTACGCGCCCCGCTTCTCCAGAATTGCCGCCGCCACGATTTTCGTCTCCCTGCGTCTCGTCAGTTCCCGTCAAGACAGGTTCAAAGACCCGCCGATGACCCTCTCCCGCTTTGCCGCTGCCCTTGCCCTCGGCTTCGTCGCGACGGGCCCCGCCCTCGCCGGAGCCAGTCTGGTCATCGACGCATCGAGCGGCTCGGTCATCTCCAGCGAGAACGCCACCCAGGCCTGGCGCCCGGCCTCCACCACGAAGATGATGACGATCTACCTCGCGCTGAAGGCCGTGCGGGAGGGGCGCATCGGGGTGGAGACGGCGATCCCGGTGTCGAAGCTGGCGGCCAGCCAGCCGCGGGTGAAGGTCTATGCCCGCGCCGGGCAGGAGATCACGCTCGACAACGCCCTGCGCATCATGATGGTGAAGTCGGCCAACGATATCGCCTATGTCGTGGCGGAAGGCGTCGGCGGCGATGTCCCGACCTTCGTCGGCATGATGAATGCGGAGGCCCAGCGCCTCGGCATGCGCGACACCTATTTCGCCAATCCCAATGGCTGGGACCATCCCGACCAGCAGACCAGCGCGCGCGACCTCGCGATCCTCGCCATGGCGCTGATGCACGATTTTCCGCAATACTCCGACTACTGGAACACCTCGGCCGTCCAGCTCGGCAAGCAGGTGATGCAGAACACCAACGGCCTGGTGGGCCGCTATCCCGGCATTGGCGGCATGAAGACCGGCTTCACCTGCGCCTCCGGCTTCAACGTCGTCGCGACGGCAACCCGCGGCGGAAAGACCCTGATCGCGGTGGTGCTGGGCTCGGTTTCCGGCGTGGAGCGCACCGTCAAGGCGGCGCAGCTCCTCGACGAGGGCTTCGGCAGCTGGGGCGGCGCCGGCTACACCGTCGCCTCGATGTCGCCCAGCGGCACGC
>NZ_JBIWYK010000058.1:0-10621 GCF_044752385.1 Allobosea sp. CER48
TCCTCCCGGTCCCCGCGCTCGCTCAGCCCTGCGGACGCGCCTCGAGGATGAGGCGCACCAGGCGGCCGAAATCGAAGCGGTTCACCTCGGTGCCCTTCTTGTCGGTGTCGACACGATGGACGATCACCAGATCGAGCGCCGGCATGACGAGGCAGGTCTGCCCGCCCACGCCCTGGGCGCTGTAGCTGCCGGCCGGCAGCACGACGCCAGGCAGGCCCGTGCCGGCGCGCTCGGTCCACCACATGTAGCCGTAGCCGCCGCGCGGACCCGCGTCGGAGAGCGGTAGCACGCTGGTCGCGACCCAGTTGGCCGGCACGATCTGCTCGCCGCGCCAGCGGCCCTGGCGCAGGAACATCAGGCCAAAGCGCGCGAGGTCGCGCGTCGACATGCGGAATGGATAGGCGGGATGAACGGAGCAATCGTCCGGCTCCAGCCAGCCGTCGCGCCGCTCGCCGTCGAGGCGGAAATCCTCCATGCCAAGGGGCCGTGCGATCCGCGCCAGGAAGTCCTCATGGACGCCGGCGCCGGTCAACGCCGTGAAGATCGTGCCGAGCGCGTTGAAATCCCAGTTGTTGTACAACCAGTAGGCGCCCGGCGGCTGCGAATGGCGCGGGGGCTTGATCGACTTCATCCAGGGGGACTCATAACCCGCCGGATGAAAGATGCCGGAGCGCGCCGTCAGCAGATCGTAGATCGTCGCGGCCTTCTCGCGCTCGCTCAGGCCTTCCTTGTCGTCGATGCCGAGCTCGGCAAGCGTGCGGGCAAGGTTGATCGTGCCCGCTTCCTCATGGATGCCGATCAGGGCGCTGAGAAAGCTCTTGCGAACGGAATGGCACTGGTAGCGATGCGCGAGATCACCGCGGCTCGCCACCACGCGCCCGCGCTGCACGATCATCACAGTCGCGGTGGCGATCGTGTCGGCGAAGCGCCAGGCCCGGTCGAGCCCGGCGCTGGACCAGCCTGCCGCGTCCGGCTTCACGGTCTCCCAGCCCTGCATGGGCCAGAATTCTCCGACCGGGCTTTCGCCCGCGATGACTGCCTTGTCCATTGTCCGTTTCTCCGCCGTTCCCGCCATCGCTCACGTCGCCGGGCGATAGCCCGTGCTCGCCTCGAGGAATTCGCGCGTATAGGGCTCGCGCGCCCGGCCGGCGCGGACATCCTCGGCGCTCATCTCCTCGAGGATGCGACCCTCGCTCATCATCGCGACCCGCTCGCACAGATGCGTCACCACGGCGAGGTCGTGGCTGACCATCAGATAGGTGAGGTCGCGCTCGCGCCGCAGCTGCTTCAGCAGGTTCAGGATTTCCGCCTGCACGGAGACGTCGAGGGCCGAGGTCGGCTCGTCCAGGAGCAGCAGCTCCGGCTCGATGATCAGCGCCCGCGCGATCGCGACGCGCTGGCGCTGGCCGCCGGAGAGCTCGTGCGGGAAGCGGTAGCGGAAGGACGGGCCCAGCCCTACGGCGGTGAGAATCGCGTCGATCCGCTCCTGCGGCCGGTCGAAGCCATGGATCTTCAGCGGCTCGGCCAGGACGTTCTGCACCATCTTGCGCGGATGCAGCGAGGCGTAGGGATCCTGAAACACCATCTGGACGCGGCGGAAGAAGGCCTTGTCGCGCTGGCGGGGCACCTCGCGGTCGTGGAAGCTGACCGTGCCGCCATACTCGCTGTTGAGGCCGGCGAGCGCACGCAGCACCGTGGACTTGCCGCAGCCGGATTCGCCGATCAGTCCGAAAGCCTCGCCATGGCGCAGCGTGAAGGAAACGTCATCCACCGCCGTCAGCGCCGCGGCGCCGCGGCCGAAGACGATGGCCAGATTCTGGACGGCGAGGATCGCCGGGCGGAACGCCGCGATGTTCGGGTCGAGCGCGCTCATGCCGGGGCTCCGCCGTGCAGGGTCGGACCGTCGAGCCAGGCCGGGTCGCGGCTCGGCACCTGCAGCACGTCTGTCGGGCGGTCGAGCCGCGGCAGGCTGTCGAGCAGGGCCCGCGTGTAGGGATGGCGTGCGTTGTGCAGCTCGCGGGCCGGGATGTCTTCCATGATCCGGCCCGCGTACATCACCAGTACGCGGTCGCAGAAATCCGCCACGAGGTTGAGGTCATGGCTGATGAAGATCAGCCCGGTGCCGCGACGCGTCACGAGCTCGTCGAGGATGGTCAGCACCTGCCGGCGCACGGTGACGTCGAGGGCGGAGGTCGGCTCGTCCGCGATGATAAGGTCCGGCTCTGGAATCAGCATCATCGCGATCATGATGCGCTGCCCCATGCCGCCCGAGACCTCGTGCGGGAAGAGCTGGAAGACCCGGGCGGGATCGCGGATCTTCACGGCTTCCAGCATGGCGAGCGCGCGCGCCTCCGCCTCCCGCCTGCCGACGCGGTGATGCAGCCGGTAGGCCTCGGTGATCTGCTGGCCGACCCGCATCAGCGGGTTCAGCGAGAATTTCGGGTCCTGCAGGATCATCGAGATGCGGTTGCCGCGGATACCCTGCATCTGGCGCTCGCCGGCGGCGAGGAGGTCGATCCCGTCGAAGCTCAGCCGCTTCGCCTGGATGCTCGCAGTCTTCGGCGTGAGCTTCAGGATGGTGCGCCCGGTCAGCGACTTGCCGGAGCCGGATTCGCCGACGATGCCGAGCTTTTCGCGGCCGACGCTGAACGAAATGCCGCGCACCGCCTGCACCGTGCGGTGGGCACCCTTGAAGGAGACGTGGAGGTCCTCGACCTCGAGCAGCGGCTTAGCCATGGCGCGGATCCAGGATGTCGCGCAGGCCGTCGCCGAAGAGGTTGAAGGCCAGGCTGGTGATGAGGATGGCGAGGCCGGGCGCACCGGCGATCCAGCCATTGGTCAGGATGAACTCGCGGCCGGAGGCGAGCATAGCGCCCCATTCCGGGCTCGGCGGCTGCGCGCCCAGGCCGAGGAAGCCGAGGCCCGCCGCAGTCAGGATGATCGCGGCCATGTTCAGGGTGATGCGCACCACCACGGAGGGAATGCACATCGGCACGACGTGGCCGAGGATGATCCTGAGCGACGAGGCGCCCTGGAGCCGCACGGCGGCGATATAGTCCGATTTGCGGATCGACAGCGTCTCGGCGCGCGCCAGCCGCGCGATCGGAGGCCAGGCGGCGAGTGCGATGGCGATGATCGCGTGGTCGATGCCGGGGCCGAGCGCGGCAACGAAGGCCAGCGCCAGCACCAGGCTCGGGAAGGCCAGGAAGATATCGACGACGCGCATCAGCACGATATCGACCCAGCCGCCGAGATAGCCCGAGGTCGTGCCGATGATCAGCCCTAGCGGCGCCGCGATCACCGCCGTCAGCAGGGCGATGTAGAGCGTGATGCGGGCGCCGAAGACGAGCCGGCTGAAGATGTCGCGCCCGAGCTCGTCCGTACCGAGCCAATGCGCAGCCGACGGCCGTTGCAGGCGCTGCGTCAGGTCCTGGGCATAGATGTCGTGCGTCGCGATCAGCGGGGCGAACAGGGCGACGAACACGATCAGCACGATGATGGCGAGCCCGAAGATCGCCGATGGATTCGACCTCAGCCGCCACCAGCTCAGGGAAAGCTGCTGCATCCGGGCCTGGAATGGCGAGGACGGGACCGGCGCGGCGAGCCAGGCCCTGAAGCCCTGTCCCGCGGCATGGTCGGTGGATTGCGATGCCATGGCGGTGCCTCAGCGGGTGCGCGGGTCGAAGACCCGGTAGAGCAGGTCGCACAACAGGTTGAGCGTGACGAAGATGACGCCGACCAGCAGCGTGCAGCCGACCACGGCGTTCATGTCGCCGGCGAGGAGCGCATTGGTCAGGTAGCGGCCGAAGCCGGGCCACGCGAACACGGTCTCGGTCAGCACCGCGCCTTCGAGCAGGAAGGCGTAGGAGAGCGCCACGACGGTCACCACCTGCACGGCGATGTTGCGGAAGGCGTGGGTCCAGACCGTGCGCCACCAGGACAGGCCCTTGACCCGCGCGGTCACGACATATTCCTGCCCGAGCTGCTCCATCATGAAGCTGCGCGTCATGCGGCTGATATAGGCGAGCGAGCCGAAGGCCAGGATCGAGGCCGGCAGGATGATGTGCGACACCGCGTTGCCGAACATCTCCCAGTTTCCGGCGAGCGCGCTGTCGATCAGCAGGAAGCCGGTGACCGGCTCAAGGTCGAACTCGTAGGTGAAGTCGATGCGGCCAGGGCCCGCGACCCAGCCCAGCGTCGCGTAGAACAGCACGAGCCCCATCAGGCCGAGCCAGAAGTTCGGCGCGGAATAGCCGACGAGGCCGACGACGCGGACGATCTGGTCGACCCAGGAGCCGCGATACATCGCCGCCAGAACCCCGAGCGGGATGCCGATGCTGGTGCCGATGATGATGGCGACGCTGGCGAGTTCGATCGTCGCCGGGAAGACGCGGGCGATATCCGCCATCACCGGCTTGCCGGTGGTCAGCGCCATGCCGAAATCGAGATGCAGGACGCCCCAGATATAGCGACCGAACTGGACATAGAGCGGCTGGTCGAGGCCGAGCTGCTTGTACATCGCCTGATAGGCTTCCTGGGTCACGTTGTCGCCGAGCACGGCGACGACGGGATCGAGCGGCAGCAGGCGGCCGATGAAGAAGGTCAGCGCCGCAAGCCCGAGCAGGGTGACGGCGAAGGAGGCGAGGGTCCGGCCGGACGCCCGAAGCCAGGACGGAAGCGGGTTCCGCCCTGGATCGGAGCTCAGGCCGGGCGCCGCAGCGGCAGTCCGGGACATCGCGACGGCCTTACTTCGCCGCACGCTCGTAATAGGTCCGGAAACCGTTCCAGGTCCACGACTTCAGATCCTTGCGCACGCCGGCGACGCTGTTCATCTGGAACATGAAGGCCATCGGCCCCTTGGCCATCACATCCTTCTGGATCCCGGCGTAAAGGGCGTCGCGCCTGGACGGGTCGGCCTCGAGCAGCGCTTCGTCGATCTGCTTGTTGAGAGCGATGTCCTGATAGGCGGAGCGCCAGCTCGGATATTGCGTCTGCTTGGCCTCCAGCCGGTTGTCGGGATTGAAGACGAGGCGCGAGGCGTTGCCGTGCGCGTCCGGGACGCCGGTCTGCCAGGCCAGCATCGCAGACTGGTACTCGCGCCCGCGCACCTTGCTGAAAAGCTGGGCGTTGGCCATGCGTTCGAGCGAGAGTTTCACCCCGACCTTGGCGGCATTCTGCTGGACGCTCTGTGCGATCGGGTTGGCATGCGGCAGCGTGCCGAAGATCATCGTCGCCTCGAAGCCGTTGGGATAGCCGGCCTCCGCCAGGAGCTGCTTGGCCTTGTCGAGGTCCAGCTTGAAGGGCTGCCCCTCCTTTTCGTCCAGCGCGCCGACCGCGCCGAGCTGCGCGAAGCTCGCGCGGGGAACGCCGAGATAGGTCATCACGGTCTTGGCGAGGCCGTCATAATCCACGAGATAGCGCATCGCGAGGCGCACCTTCTCCTTGGAGAAGGGACCGTCCGCGACGTTGAAGCCCCAGTAGAAGAGCTGCGGCCTCAGCACCTTGACGATCGAGACGTCCTTGGACGCTTCGAGGTCCCTGAGATCCTCCGGAGTCAGATCTCGCGCCACGTCGACATCGCCCTGGCTGAGCAGCAGGCGCTGGGTACCGGGCTCGGCGACATGCCGGATGAGCACGCGCTTCAGCCCCGGCGCCTTGCCCCAATAGCCGTCATTCGCTTCCAGCACGATCGACTCGCCGGCATTCCAGCGCGTCAGCTTGTACGGGCCGACGCAGGCGGTGCGCGTGGTCAGATACTTGTTGCCGAGGTCGCCGCCCTGCTCGTTCGCCATCAGGGTCTTCTTGTCCATCACCATGGAGACCCGGTTGGCGGCGATCGCCTGCAGCACCAGCGTCGTCGGATAGGGCTTGTCGAGTTTGAGGACGAGCGTGTCGGCGCCGGTCGCGACGATGCTCTGCTCGACATTGTCCTTGGTGAAGCCGTACTCGGTCAGGGTCGCGGCATTGCCGAAATTCAGCTTGACGACGCGATGCAGCGACCAGGCGACATCCTCGGCGCTGACGGCATTGCCGGAGGGGAACTTCGCGTTCTTGCGCAGATGGAAGGTGATTTCCTTGCGGTCCGGCGAGACGTCCCAGCGCTCGGCGAAGCTCGGGATGACCTTGCGCTCGTCCGCAGGGTCGAAATCGACCAGCGTGTCGCAGGTGTTCTGCAGGATCTCGTTGGTGACGACCTCGCCGACCTGGGCCGGATCGAAGGTGCTGATCGCATCGACGTTCCAGGCCATCACCAGGGCGTTCTTCGGGGTCGCGGCGACAACGACGCCAGCCGCGGCACAGAGAGCCGCGGCGGCCACGGCCGCCGAGAGAAGCGTGCGCCCGGCCAGGCTTCGCGTGGTTCCGGTCTCGTCGTTATGGTTGGCCATTTCTGGTATCCCGCTCTTTGCTTATTGTTTGATCGAAACCTCTCCGTCGCCCGGGCCGAAGCGCTCCCGCTTCCCCGGGGATTCCGGCTCAGGCAGCCGCCGGACGCGGCTTGATCGGCGGCTTCACATCCGCCGGAATCGGGCAGACATAGGGCGTCCGGGTGACCCGCTCCTGGTGGTCCTTCCGGGCCCGTGCCAGCAGCGTCTCGTCGCTGATCACGTCGACCGCCGTCGCCGCCATGATCTTGGCCGCATGCACCATGCCCTTGTGGGCTGCGGGTGCCTTGCCCTGCGCCGTGATCTGCCAGGAATGGCCGGGCGTCCCGATGGCATGGGTCGCGACCCGCGCCTGGATGGTCGGGACCTTCCAGCTGACGTCGGCGACATCGGTCGAGCCGATCATCGGCACGCCCCTGGTGCCCTGCGGGACGACGAAATCGCAGAGCGGCGTGTCCTCGCGCGGCGCGATGCCGGTGCGGCGATAGTCGTTGAGAATGTCGTTGGCGCCGAGCGTAGCCTGAATCCGCGCCGCATAGGCCTTGTCGGCCGCATCGAACGGCACTGGACCGAGCCGGTCGATATTCCGGAACATCGCGTCCTCCAGCGGCGTGTTGCCGAGCATGTTGGAGACCGCACTCATGATCGAGATCGAGACCGTGGTCTCGGTCATCAGCGCCGCGCCCTCGGCAATCTTCTTCACGCGTTCGTTCAACTCCAGCATGCCGGCGAGGTCGCGGGCGCGGATCGCGTAGCGCACCTTGGCCGAGGCCTGCACGACATTCGGCGCGATGCCACCCGCATCGAGATAGGCGTAGTGGATGCGGGCATCGGACGGCATGTGCTCGCGCATGTAGTTGACGCCGACATTCATCAGCTCGACCGCATCGAGCGCCGAGCGGCCGAGATGCGGCGCTGCCGCCGCGTGCGAGGCGCGGCCGGTGAACTGGAAATCCATCCGGGTGTTGGCGAGCGACAGCGCGTCGTCCACCTTCGTCATCGTGGCCGGATGCCAGGTCAGGGCCACGTCGACATCGTCGAAGGCACCTGCGCGCACCATGAAGGCCTTGGCTGCGCCGCCCTCCTCCGCCGGGCAGCCGAAATAGCGCACGCGCCCCGGCCGGCCGGTCTCCGCCAACCAGTCCTTCACCGCCGTCGCCGCCAGCAGGGCGGCCGAGCCGAGCATGTTGTGGCCGCAGCCATGGCCATGGCCGCCGGCCTCGACCGGCTTCGGCTCGGCGATGTTCGCCTCCTGACTGAGGCCCGGCAGCGCGTCGTACTCGCCGAGGATGGCGATGACCGGGCCGCCCTCGCCCGCCTCGCCCATCACCGCCGTCGGGATCCCCGCGACATTCTCGGTGATGCGGAAACCCTGCTCCTTGAGCATCGCGATGTGCTCGCCGACCGAGCGGTACTCGGTGTAGGCGATCTCGGGCATGCCCCAGACGCGGTCGCTCAGCGCCTCGAAGGGCTGGCGCTTGGCATCGACGAGCTCCCAGACGACCTCGGAATTCTGCATGGCTGGCGTCCTTTCAGACCTTGTGAGCGCTCACAGATGCTCGCGCAGGAAGCGGGCGACGCCGCCGAAGACGCTGCGCCGGTTCTCGATCCGCGCGAAACCGTGGCCCTCATGCGGGATGCGCAGATACTCGGCCGGGCGACCGAGGCCGCGCAGCACGGAATAGATCATCTCGCTTTCGCCCGGCGGCACGCGGGGATCGTCGAGCCCCTGCGCGATGAAGAGCGGCACGCGGACATGGTCGAGCTTGTGGATCGGCGAAAAGCGGATCAGGCTCTCGCGATCGGCGACCGGGTCGCCATATTCGACCGCGCGCAGATAGCGCCGCCACGGCCCGGTCGTCTGCAGCATCGTCAGGAAATTGGCGATGCCGTAGAACTCGATTCCGACCTTCCAGAGTTCCGGCTGCTCGGTCAGTGCCGCCAAAACCATGAAGCCGCCATAGGAGCGGCCATAGACGGCGACGCGCTCGTCGTTCACGTCGGATTGCTCGCGCAGCCAGAGCCTCACCGCCTTGAGATCGGCGACGCTGTCCATGCGCAGATGCTTGTCGTCGAGCTGGTGATAGCGGCGGCCATAGCCGGTCGAGCCGCGGACATTCGGCGCGATCACCATGATGCCCTGGCTCAGGAAGAACTGCAGGTCGGCCCGGAAGATCGGGGTCCACTGCGCCTCCGGCCCGCCATGGACGACCACGACCGCCGGATAGCCGCCTTCCGGCGGCTTGCCGCGCGGCCGGTAGACGAAGAACGGCACCTCCAGTCCGTCGAAGCTCCTGGTGCTCGCGACCGTCGGCTCGACGAAACCGGCCGGATCGAGTCCGGCCTTCGAGGCATCCGTCAGGCGCCTGACCTGCTTCGTCGCGATATCGAAGTGCCAGATATCCGGGGACGCCGTCGAACCATCCAGCGGGAATACGAGCCCTGAACCGTCAGGCAGCCAGGCGACGGAACCGATCGAGCCGGGCGGGAAGCCATCGACCTCGAACTCGGCCCCGCCGGCGATGTCGCGCACGAATACGCGGTTCCAGCCGCGATCATTCGCGACATAGGCGAGGCGCTTCTGGTCCGGCGCGAGCGCCACGGCCTCGACATCCTGCCCGTCGCGCTCGACGATCCATGCGAGCGTGCCGTCGGCCGCCGAGCGGAAGGCGACACCGAGGAATTCCCGGCCCTGGTCGGTGATGCTGAAGAAGCCGCTGCCATCCTTCTTCATCCGGCTGGCGGCGTAGCGTGCGCGGCCTTCATGCGGCAGCAGCGCCTCGCGCGCACCGGTTTCGAGATCGAGCCGAAACAGGTCCTGGTCGTTCATCGAATGGGTGGCGTCGGCGATCAGGAGCGAGCGGCCATCGGGGAAGAAGGCGACCGCCTCGCGATAGCCGTCGCCTTCGAAGATCCGCCTCGCCGCCCGCGTCGCCATGTCCATCACGTAGATGTCCATGTGCTCGCGGTCGCGCGCGTTCGAGGCGAAGGCGATGCGCTGCCCGTCCGGCGCCCAGCAGCCCCAGACATGAACCACGGTCGGATCGTCGGTCAGCGGCTCCGGGACACCCGAGGCGCCGGGCACGAGCCAGAGCTGGTGGCGCTCGTCCCCGCCGCAATCCATGGTGAAGAGCAGGTCGCGGCTCTTGGGGTTGAAGGCGATAGCCCCGACCGGCTCCGGCATGTCGGTGAGGCGCCAGGGCGCGCCGCCGGCCACAGGCTTCAGCCAGATCTGATGCGTACCGCTCTCGTCGCCGAGATAGGCCAGGAGCTCGCCGTCCGGCGCCACAGCCGGGCTCTTGGCGCCGCGGATTTCGAGATAGGGCTCGATGCCCAGGCGAATCTGGCCGGCAGCTTCGTACATGACTGTTCCTTCAGGCCGCTCGGGCCAGCATGGAGTCGCGCAGGCGATCGGTCGCTTCGCGCAGGGCGAGCGACAGGGCAGGCGCGCTCGGCGTCGCCGCGTGATTGGCTTCCGTCACGATGGTGAAGCGCGCTTCGGGCCAGGCCGTCTTCAACCGCCAGGCCGTGCACATCGGCGTCACGATATCGTAGCGCCCCTGCACGATCTCGGCCGGCAGATGCCGGATTCGCGGGACGTCGCGCAGCAATTGGCCGGGCTCGAGGAAGGCGCCGTTGACACAGTAATGCGTGAAGATGCGGGCCAGCGCGAGCGCGGCGTCGGGTTGAGTCAACGCTGCCACGTGCTCGGCATCCGGCAGGAAGGTCTGCGTCTTTCCGGAAAAACTGCGCAGGGCGATCGCCGCCGCCATCTGGAGTTCGGGATCAGGGCCGGTGAGCCGGCGATAAAAGGCGCCGAGCAGGTCGTCGCGCTCCTCCTCCGGCACGAAACTGGCGAAGACTTCCCAATGATCCGGGAAGATCGTGCGCGAGCCGTGGAACCACCAGTCGATCTCGGGGCGCTCCGCCATGAAGATGCCGTGCAGGCGGAAGCCAAGGCAGCGCTCGGGATGGGCCTGCCCATAGGCGAGCCCCAGGCAGCTGCCCCAGGAGCCGCCCGTGACGAGCCAGCGCTCGATGCCGAGATGTCCGCGGATCCGCTCGAGATCGGCGATGAGCGCCTGCGTGGTATTGCCGGCGAGCCCGGCCAAGGGGCGCGAGCGGCCGGCGCCGCGCTGGTCGAAGGTGACGATGTGGAAGGCAGCCGGATCGAAGGTCCGGCGCTGCGCCGGCTTGGTGCCCGCTCCGGGGCCTCCATGCAGGAAGACGACGGGAAT
>NZ_JBIWYK010000059.1:0-10538 GCF_044752385.1 Allobosea sp. CER48
GGTGACCAAATTGTGGCCGTGCAACTCTGTTGCCGATCGGCAACAGAGCGCGCCGCGCTCCCGCTCTGGCTTCGTTTCCTAGGTTGCCTGTCGCAGGCCCCATTTGAGCAAGCCCAGGCGCTCGCGAGCCCACCAGCGCGACAGCATCATCACGGCGACGGCCGTCAGGCCGAGGGCGAGCCCTATCCAGATGCCGCGTCCGGCGAGCGGGGTCACGAAACCGAGAGCGGCCGAGAGCGGCAGGCCGATGCCCCAATAGCCGATGCCGGCCAGGATCATCGGCAGGCGGGTGTCTCCGAGGCCGCGCAGGATCGATGCCCCGACGACCTGCGCGCCATCGGCGATCTGGAACACCGCGGCATAGAACAGGAAGACCACCGCGATCTGGGCGACGGCTTCCGCGCCGGGTTTCGAACGGTCGAGGAAGGGCGCGATCAGCCAATGCGGCACCGTTGCCATCAGCAGCGCGGTGAAGCTCATGAAGCTCAGCGCCAGGACGAGCGCCATCGTGCCGGCGCGCGCGATCCCCTCCTTGTCGCCGGACCCGAAGGCGCGGCCGACGCGCACGGTTCCGGCCTGGCCGATGCCGAGCGGCACCATGAAGGCGAGCGAGGCGATCTGGATCGCGATGGCGTGGGCGGCAAGCGCGGTCGATCCGATCAGGCCCATCATGAAGGCGGCGCCGTAGAAGATCAGCGACTCGAAGGCCAGCGTCAGGGCGATCGGGAAGCCCATGCGCCAGAAGGCGCGATAGCGAGGCCAGTCCGGCACCCAGAAGCGGCCGAGCACGTGATAGCGCCGGAAGCGCCGGTCGAGACAGACGACGAGCGCGAGCCCCAGGAACATCAGGGCCGAGGACAATGCCGTCGCTATTCCCGATCCCGGCAGGCCGAGCGCCGGAAATCCTAGCCGCCCGAACATCAGGCACCAGTTGGCGAAGGCGTTGAAGGCGACCGCGAAGAGCACGACGATGAACGCCCAGCGTGGCCGTTGCAGCGCGGCCACAAAGCCGCGCAGGCACAGATAGAGGAAGAAGGGCAGGAGGCCCCATTGCAGCGTCCGGATGTATGAGGCCGCCGCCTTCGACAAGCCGGGGTCCTGGCCCATCGCGGTGAGGATGAACTCGGCCTGCCAGAGAAAGAGCCACATCGGCCCTACCATGGTGGCGGCTGCCCAGAAGCCTTGCCGGACGGTGCGGCGCAGATCGCGCACGGCGTGCTTGTTGCGGCCGAGCTCGATCGCGAGCATCGGCGCGACCGCGCCCATCGCACCGATGCCGAAGATCAGCGCGGCATTGTAGAGGTTGGTGCCGAGCGCGCCGGCCGCCAGCGCCTCCGGGCCGAGATGGCCCATCATGATCACCCCTGTCGCCGTCATCGCCGTCTGGGCGACGTTGGTCAGCACCATTGGCCAGCTCAGGGCGAGCATGGCGCGCGCCTCTGTAAGCCAGGGATGGAGCGGTCTGGAGGTGTCGGCAGGCAGCATGCGGCAATGTCCCGGGGGGCCGCTTCTACCGCCGATTGCAGCGCCGAAACAACCACGCCCATGACCGACGACGCCCGGAGCCGATGCGCTGGACGCGGGTCGACAAGTCCAGCCACGGTCTGCATCTTGCCTCGCGCCGACTGGAGGGCCCGAGCCGATGAGCACAAACCTGAGGATCGACGGAGCGAGGCTGTCGTCGCGGCTCGCGGAGCTTTCGAAGATCGGGGCGACGCCCGAGGGCGGTTGCCGCCGCCTCGCTCTGACCGACGAGGACAGGCAGGGGCGCGACTGGCTCGTCGGCCAGATGAAGGCGCTCGGCCTCGATGTCCGGGTCGATGCGATCGGCAACATCGTCGGCATCCTGAAAGGCCAGCAGGACGGCCCGGCCGTCGTGATGGGCTCGCATATCGATACGGTCGGCACCGGCGGGCGCTTCGACGGCGCGCTCGGCGTCGTTGCCGGCGTCGAGGTTCTCGCGGCGCTGCGCGATGCCGGCCTAACGCCGAAGCGCGACATGGCCGTGATCGCGTTCACCAACGAGGAGGGCGCACGCTTCCATCCGGACATGCTAGGCTCCTATGTCTGGGCCGGCGGCATGAGCGTCGAAGCGGCGCATCGGGAGGTCGATGCCGAAGGTGTAGGGCTCGGCTCCGAACTGAAACGCATCGGCTACGAGGGCGCCGAGAAGCCGGGCTTCCTGCCGGCCCACGCCTATCTGGAGCTCCATATCGAGCAGGGGCCGGTGCTGGAAAACGAAGGCGGCGGTCTGGGTGCGGTCACCGGCATCCAGGCGATCTGCTGGCTGGAGCTCACCCTGAAGGGGCGCCCGAGTCATGCCGGGACGACGCCGATGGCCTATCGCAAGGACCCGGGCCTCGCGGCCGCACGCATCAACATCTTCGCCAACGAGCTGACCAAGACGATCCCGCACCAGCTCGCCAATTGCGGCGTCATCCGCACCCAGCCCGGCAACGTCAACGTCGTGCCCGAGACCGTCGTCATGACGCTCGACCTGCGCAACCCGCTCGACGCGCCGCTCGCCCAGGCCGAGGCGGCCGTGCGCCGCTTCTGCGCCGAGCTCGCCGCCCGCGACGACATCGAGATCTCGTTCCGCGACCTCGCGCGCTTCCCGGCCACGCCCTTCGCCGAGCAGTTGATCGCCGAGGTCGAGCGCAGCGCCGGCGAGTTCGGGCTCCCGATCCGGCGGATGATCTCGGGTGCCGGCCATGACGCGCAGATGATGGCGCGGCTCTGCCCGACCGCGATGGTGTTCATCCCCTCGATCGGGGGGCTTTCGCACAACCCGGCCGAATTCAGCACCGACGACGACATGGCGGCCGGCGCCAACATCCTCCTCAGCACAGCCTGGCGCGTCGCCAACGCCTGAAAGGTCCCTGCATGACGACGATCGCCTCGCTTTCCGCCGCCGAACTCGGACCACTCTACGCCGCCAAGGAACTCTCGCCCGTCGATGTCGCCAAGGATGCGCTGGCGCGCATCGAGCGGTTCGAGCCCGAGGTCAACGCCTTCTCCGTGCGCGACCCGTCCCTCGCCATGGCGATGGCGGAGGCCTCGCAGGCGCGCTGGCTGAAGGGCGAGGCGATCGGCCCGCTCGACGGCGTGCCCGTCACGATCAAGGACAATATCGGCGTCGCCGGCTGGTCGATGCGGCGCGGCTCCGCAATCGCCTCCGACGCGCCCTTCGCCGAAGATTCGCCCGTCACGGCGCGGCTGCGCGAGGCCGGGACGGTCTTCCTCGGCAAGACCACCATGCCGGAATATGGCTGGAAGGGCGTCGGCGATTCGCCCGCGACCGGGATCACCCGCAACCCCTGGAATACCGGCACGGGGCCGGGCGGATCCTCCTCCGGCGCCGCGGTCTGCGCCGCGCTCAACCTCGGCTGCATCCATATCGGCACCGACGGCGCCGGCTCGGTGCGCATTCCCGCTGCCTTCGCCGGGGTCGTCGGCCTGAAGCCCAGCTATGGCCGCGTCCCGGCCTGGCCGATCTCGACCATGGGCTTCCTGGCCCATCTCGGTCCGCTGACGCGGACCGTCACCGACACGGCGCTGGCCATGAAGGTGATCGGCCAGCCCGATTCGCGCGACATGACGGCCCTGACAGATCGCCCGCCGGACTATGTCGACGGGCTCAAGGGCGGCGTCCGCGGCCTGCGTGTCGCCTGGTCGCCGCGCCTCGGACAGGATGTCGCGGTCGATCCGGAGATCGCAGCCCTGACCGCGGCTGCGGCGCAGGTCTTCGCCGAGCTCGGCGCGACCGTCGAGGAGGTCGATCCCGGCTTTGCCGACCCGATCGAGCCGTTGATGACGATCTGGGCGGCGGGCGCGGCTCTGGCGCTGCGCAGCATCGGCGCCGCCGCCCGGGCCCGGATGGACCCCGGCCTCGTCGCCGTTGCCGAGCACGGCGAGGGCATTCCCGCCTCGGCCTATGTCGATGCGCTGCTGAACCAGCGCAACGCGCTGGCCTATCGCATGGCGCAGTTCCACCAGCGCCACGACCTGCTGCTGACGCCGGCATTGCCGCTGCCGGCCTTCGCCGTCGGGCGCAACACGCCGGAACACGGCGCCTATGGCGAGGACTGGACGCGCTGGACGCCCTTCACCTACCCCTTCAATCTCACCGAGCAGCCCGCGATATCAGTACCCTGCGGGTTGACCTCCGCCGGTCTCCCGGCCGGGCTCCAGATCGTCGGCGCCTTCGGCAAGGATGCGCTTGTACTGCGGGCCGCGGCGGCCTTCGAGCAGGCCCGGCCGTTCGCGCGCGTCGACGCGCCCGTCAAACCGGTTTGATCGCGTTTTTTCGCGATCTGCCGAAACAGGGCTGATTTGCGCCCGGGGGGCCGCCAAAGGCGGCTTCCGCCCCCTTGAAGTTCCGTCTGGCACGAACCGTGCACGTGGTTCGGCGTCCATGATCCGGTGCCGCCGCATGTTGTCAGGCAGAATTTTTCTGCCCAAACTTGCGGCAAGGCAGCCCGATCAGAGGCGCCGCTTCAGGGGAGAGCATTGATGGATCGCAGGACATTTCTGAAATCCGCGACGGGCGTCGGCGTTGCCGCCGCCACGGGTGGGCTGGCGATGCCGGCACTGGCGCAAGGGGCAACCAAGACCCTGCGTTTCGTACCGCAGGCCAACCTCGCGAATTTCGACCCGATCTGGGGAACGCAATACGTCGTCCGCAACGCTGCCGCGCTGGTCTGGGACACGCTTTACGGCATCGATTCCAAGTTCCAGCCGCAGCGCCAGATGGTCGAGGCCGAGGAGGTGTCCTCCGACGGTCTGACCTGGACCTTCAAGCTGCGCTCCGGCCTCAAGTTCCACGACGGCACGCCGGTGACATCGAAGGACGTGGTCGCGAGCCTGGTGCGCTGGTCGGCGCGCGACCCGATGGGCCTGATGATCCGCGCCATCCAGGTCGAGCTCGTCCCCGTCGACGAGCTCACCTGGAAGTGGTCGCTGAAGCAGCCCTTCCCGAAGATGCTGCTGGCGCTCGCCAAGAACAACGCGCCGTGCTCCTTCGTCATGCCGGAGCGCATCGCCAAGACCGACCCGTTCACCCAGATCACCGAATATGTCGGCTCCGGCCCGATGAAATTCCTGCGCTCCGATTGGGTGCCCGGCGCCAAGGCCGTGTTCGAGAAATTCGCGGACTACAAGCCGCGCTCCGAGAAGGCGGACTGGCTGGCCGGCGGCAAGAACATCCTCGTCGACCGGGTCGAGTGGGTGATCATGCCTGATGCCGCGACGGCCGCCGCCGCGCTGCAGAACGGCGAGGTCGACTGGTGGGAGACGCCGCTTGCGGACCTCGTGCCGGTGCTCAAGAAGCACAAGGACATCAACGTCGATATCGGCGATCCGCTCGGAAACATCGGCGCCTTCCGCATGAACCACCTCTTCCCGCCCTTCAACAATGTGAAGGTGCGCCAGGCCGTTCTGACGGCCCTGAACCAGGAAGACTACATGCGTGCCGTCGTCGGCGACGACGACAAGCTCTGGAAGCCGCTGCCGGGCTTCTTCACCCCGGGAACGCCGCTGTACACGGAGGAGGGCGGCGACATCCTGAAGAAGCGCAATGTCGCCGAGGCCAAGAAGCTGCTGGCGGAGTCCGGCTACAAGGGCGAGCCGGTCGTCTGCGTCGTCGCGCAGGACATGGCGGCCACCAAGTCCATGGGCGACGTCACGGCCGAACTGCTCAAGAGCATCGGCATGAACGTCGACTTCGTTGCCACCGACTGGGGCACGGTCGGCTCGCGCCGCGCACAGAAGACCCCGCCGGGGCAGGGCGGCTGGAGCATGTTCCACACCTGGCATGCCGGCGCCGACTGCATCAATCCGGCTGCATACACCGCGATCCGTGCCAATGGCGACAAGGCCTGGTTCGGCTGGCCCGATGTGCCCACGGTCGAGACCGAGGTCACCAACTGGTTCAACGCCAAGGATCTCGCCGGCGAGAAGGCGGCGATGTCCAAACTCAACAAGGCGGCGGTCGAGAACGTCGTCTACGCGCCGACCGGCTTCTATCTCGGCTATCAGGCCTGGCGGAAGAACGTCTCGGGCGTCGTCAGCGGACCGCTGCCGTTCTTCTGGGACGTCGCCAAGGCCTGACCCTTCTGCGGGCGGCCAAGCCGCTCCGCCCCTCGGAGCCGGCCGGGCTCCGACACCTCGCCTCGCCGCGACCCGGAAGAAACCGGGCCGCGGCTCCCAGGTTCGATGTGAACGAGGTTCGACGGCTATATGTTTGCTTTTGTCGTAAGGCGCATCGTCACGACCATCCCCGTGATGGCCTTCGTGGCGCTGTTCGTCTTTTCGCTGCTCTATATCGCGCCGGGCGATCCGGCGGCCATCATCGCCGGTGATCAGGCTTCTCCTGCCGATGTCGAGCGCATCCGCGCCAGCCTCGGGCTGGATCGCCCCTATCTGGTCCGCTTCGCCGAATGGTCGTTCCGCGTGATCCAGGGCGATCTCGGAACCTCGATCTTCACCAACCTGCCGGTGACGCAGCTCATCTCCCAGCGCATCGAGCCCACGGTCTCGCTGATGGTGCTGACGCTGATCTTCGCCGTCGTCATCGCCGTTCCGATGGGCGTCGTCGCCGCCTGGAAGGCGGGTAGCTGGATCGACAAGGGGGCGATGGCCTTCGCCGTCCTCGGCTTCTCTGTGCCGGTCTTCGTCGTCGGCTACCTGCTCGCCTATTTCTTCGCGCTGAAGCTCGACTGGCTGCCGGTGCAGGGTTACACGCCGATCTCGCAGGGTTTCTGGCCCTGGCTGAGAAACCTCATCCTGCCGGCCGTCACGCTCGGCCTCGTCTATATCGCGCTGATCGCCCGCATCACCCGCGCGACCATGCTCGAGGTGCTGCAGCAGGACTATGTCCGCACCGCCCAGGCCAAGGGCGTGTCGCAGAAGGACGTGCTGTTCCTGCATTCGCTCAAGAACGCGGCCGTGCCGATCGTCACCATCATCGGCATCGGCATCGCGCTGCTGATCGGCGGCGCCGTCGTCACCGAGAGCGTCTTTGCCATTCCCGGCCTTGGCCGGCTCACGGTCGATGCGATCCTGCGGCGCGACTACCCCGTCATCCAGGGCGTCGTTCTGATGTTCAGCCTGGTCTACGTGCTGGTGAACCTGCTGATCGACCTGACCTATACCCTCGTCGACCCGAGGATCCGCTATTGACCGCTCAATCCTCCATTCCGGCCCCGGCCGTCGTCGCCGCCGTTGATACGGCCAAGCCCACGCTCAGCCGCTCGGCCCGCTTCCGCCGCTATCTGCGCCGCCATCCCTCAGTCGCGATCGGCGGCGGGCTGCTCGTGCTGATGGCGCTCATCGGCATTTTCGCGCCGCTGCTCGGCACCGTCGACCCGACCGCAATCTCGCCGTCGCGGCGCACGCGCATGCCCTCCGAACTCTACTGGTTCGGGACCGACATGCTTGGCCGCGACATCTATTCGCGCGTGATCTACGGGGCGCGCGTCTCGCTGCTCGTCGGCTTCAGCGTCGCGATCCTGTCCTCGATCGTGGGGCTCACCATCGGCCTCTTCGCCGGTTTCGTGCGCTGGACCGACGGCATCATCATGCGGGTGATCGACGGCATGATGTCGATCCCGCCGATCCTGCTCGCCATCGCCCTGATGGCGCTGACGCGCGGCTCGATCCAGAACGTCATCATCGCCATCACCATCGCCGAGATCCCGCGCGTGGCGCGCCTCGTGCGCGGCGTGGTGCTGTCGCTGCGCGAGCAGCCCTATGTCGAGGCGGCCGTCGCCAACGGCGCGCGGGTGCCGCGCATCATCTGGCGACACATCCTGCCGAACACCTTCGCGCCGATGAGCGTGCAGGCGACCTATATCTGCGCCAGCGCCATGATCGTCGAGGCGATCCTGTCCTTCATCGGCGCCGGCGTGCCGCCGGCGACGCCCTCCTGGGGCAACATCATGGCGGAGGGCAGGGCGCTCTGGCAGGTGAGGCCGCACATCATCCTGTTCCCGGCCGTGTTCCTCTCGCTCACCGTCCTGGCGGTGAACATGCTCGGAGACGGCCTGCGCGACTCGCTCGATCCACGCCTCGCCAAAACCCTCTGAGAACCAGCCCCGCAGCTGGAACAACCCACGCCCTGCATTGCCGGCGCTTGACGCGCCGGCTCGGTGCCTCGAAGCCTTGACGGCAGGGTGATCTTCATCCGGAGCCTTTGACGTGACTCGCATCCTGACCGTCGCCGCCGCTCAGCTCGGCCCCATCCAGCGCGATGAAAGCCGGGCCTCGGCCGTCGGACGCATGATCGAGCTGATGAGGCAGGCAAAGGCGCATGGCGCCGACCTCGTCGTCTTTCCGGAAGCGGCGCTGACCGCCTTCTTTCCGCATTGGTGGATCGACGACGAAGCCGAGATCGACAGCCACTTCGAAAGCGCGATGCCCTCGAACGAGACCGCTCCGCTTTTCGAGGAGAGCCGGCGCCTCGGCATCGGCTTCCATCTCGGCTATTGCGAGCTTGCCTTCGAGGCGGGCCGCAAGCGCCGGTTCAACACCGCGATCCTGGTCGACAAGTCCGGGACGATCGTCGGCAAGTACCGCAAGATCCATCTGCCGGGCCATCCGGAACACCGGCCCGAGGCTCCCTTCCAGAATCTCGAGAAGTGCTATTTCGAGACCGGCAATCTCGGCTGGCCGGTCTGGCGGACGATGGACGCCAATATCGGCATGATGATCTGCAACGACCGGCGCTGGCCCGAGAGCTACCGTTCCATGGGCTTGCAGGACGTCGAGCTGGTCGTGCTCGGCTACAACACGCCCAAGCACAATCCGCCGGCGCCGGACCACGACCGGCTGGGCAATTTCCACAACCAGCTCGTGATGCAGGCGGGCGCCTACCAGAACGCGACCTGGGTCGTCGGCGTGGCGAAGGCGGGGCTGGAGGCGGGGGTCGACCAGATCGGCGGCTCCTGCATCATCGCCCCCACCGGCGAAGTGGTGGCGCAGGCCGTGACCGAGGGCGACGAGCTCGTCATTGCCCGTTGCGACATGGACCTCGGAAAGAGCTATAAGGCCTCGACCTTCAACTTCGCCAGGCATCGCGAGCCCCAGGCCTACGGCCTGATCGTCGAGCGCAAGGGCGCCGTCTCCCCGGTTTGATCACCCCCAGAGGACCGCAATGACTCACGATCTCATCCTGAAGGGCGGCCGCGTCATCGACCCGTCGCAGAAGCACGACGGCATCCTCGACGTGGCCTTCACGGACGGAAAGGTGTCCGGCTTCGGCAAGGACCTGAAGGGCGCCAAGGAGATCCGCGACGTCTCCGGCTATATCGTCTCGCCGGGGCTGATCGACCTGCACACCCATGTCTATTGGGGCGGCACCTCGCTCGGCATCGACGCCGACGAGTTCTGCCGCGTTTCCGGCGTCACCACCTCGGTCGACACCGGCTCGGCCGGCCCCGGCAACTGGCCGGGCTTCCGCAAGCACGTCATCGAACAGAGCCAGGCGCGCATCCTCGCCTATCTCCACGTCTCGCACGCCGGCATCTACGGCTTCGACCATCGCGTCATGGTCGGCGAGAGCGGCGATCTGCGCCTGATGAACCCGATCGACTGCGCCGAGGTCGCCGACAAGAACCGCGACTACATCGTCGGCATCAAGGTCCGCGTCGGCCTGCACGCCTCGGGCGAGCAGGGCACCGCGCCGCTCAACATCGCGCTGCAGGTCGCCAACGAGGTCGGCATGCCGCTGATGTGCCATATCGACCATCCGCCGCCGTCCTATGAGGAAGTCATCGGCATGCTCCGGCCGGGCGACGTGCTGACCCACGCCTTCCGCCCCTTCCCGAATGCGCCGGCGACGGCTCAGGGCACCGTGAAGCCGGAGGTGCTCGCCGCCCGCAAGCGCGGCGTCATCTTCGACATCGGCCACGGCAAGGGCTCGTTCTCCTTCAAGACCACGCGCGCCATGCTCGCCAATGGCTTCGAGCCGGACGTGATCTCGTCCGACGTGCACAAGCTCTGCATCGACGGCCCGGCCTATGACCAGGTCACCACCATGTCGAAGTTCCTCTGCATGGGCATGAGCCTGAACAACGTCATCGCCGCCTCGACGGTGAACGCCGCGATGGCGCTGAAGCGCCCGGAATACGGCTCGCTCAAGGTCGGCTCGCTCGGCGATGCGACGATCCTGACCGTCAAGGAAGGCAAGTTCAACTACGAGGACGTCGTCGGCGAGATCCTGACCGGCGACCGCAAGATCGTTTCCGAGGGCGTCGTGCTCAAGGGCAAGTGGTGGCATCCCAAGCGTACTAGCAAGTTCCCGAAGGTCGCTGCGTAGGCATTCATGTCGCGTGAAACGGGCTGGCGCCGCATGGCGCCGGCCGATCTTCCGGCCGTGATGCGGATCGCGGCCGTGGTGCATCCGAGCTATCCCGAGGACGAGGCCGTCTTCGCGGAACGTCTGCAACTGGCCGCTGAAGGCTGCCATGTGCTGGCCGGCGATGGCGACGAATTGCTCGGCTACCTCGTCAGCCACCCCTGGCCGCTCGGCACCGTGCCCG